>NZ_JAHFUY010000019.1 GCF_023264895.1 Herbiconiux sp.
CAGAAACTGAACGCCGTGAAGCACTCCCGAGTTGGCTGCACTTCTACAATCAACACAGATTCCACTCCGCAATCGGAGCCCCACCCATCAGCAGACTCAACAACCTACCTGGGCATCACAGCTAGCTCGCCCTGCGTCAGGGGTGCACGAGGATGTTCCCCACCTTCCGCCCCGAGTCCACGCGGCGGTGGGCGGCCACGATGTCGTCGAGCGGATGCACCGACTCCACGACCACCTCGAGCAGCCCGCGGTCGACGAGCTCGAGCAGCTCGGCGAACACCTCGGGCTTCTCCGGCGCCGGCCCGCTCTTCACCCGGCCCACCGAGCGGAGCGTCTGCCCCAGGTCGGCCACGGCGAGCAGCAGCACGCCGCGCTCGGTGAGGAGCCGCCGGCCGCTCGCCGGCGAGAGCACGCCCACGGTGTCGAGCACGAGGTCGAAGCGCTCGGCGAGCCCGTAGGGCACGTGGCTGTGTCCGTGTCCGCGTCCGTGCCTGTGTCCGTGTCCGCTGGAGGCGGGGGGCGTGCCCGGTGCGGAGTGGTCGATGACCGTGGAGGCCCCGAGCCGCTCCGCGAGCCCGGCGTTGGCGCCGCTCGTGACGGCGGTCACCCGCGCGCCGAGGTGCGCCGCGAGCTGCACCGCGTTCGTGCCGACGGCTCCGGATGCCCCCACCACGAGCACCGAGGATCCGGGAGCGAGCCGCCCCTTCTCGCGCAGGTAGTGCACGGCGGTCGAGCCGCCGAAGAGCACGCCCGCCGCCTGGTCGTGCGAGACGCCCGCGGGCTTGGGCACGAACCGCGTCGCCTTCGCGAGCGCGAACTCGGCGTGGGCGCCCATCCGGGCCCCGGTCATGCCCGCGACCTCCTGCCCCACGCGGAGACGTGCTCCGCCGGCCCCCGGGCTCTCGCCCCCGATCGCCTCGACCACACCCGAGACGCAGTTGCCGAGCACCGTCCGGCGTGGCCGTCGGAGGCCGAGCGCGAGCCGCCCGATGGGCCCGAAGCCGCCCGGGAACCGTGCGGCGCGCAGCCTCGAGTCGGCGGCCGTGACCGCGGCGGAGTGCACCCGCACGAGCACCTCGCCGGGCCCCGGCACCGGCCGCTCGATCTCGGTGACCCGAACCACCTCGGGGTCGCCGTACTCCGTGTTGACCGCAGCCCGCATGACGTCTCCTTACACCTGTAAGCCTGTTCGAGGAGAGTATCCTTACACCTGTAAGAAGCGCAAGCGGCCGACGGCCAACGGTCGACTGTCGACCGTCGACGTCGCAGCGTGAAGCAGGGTGAGGAGGTCGAGCTCGTGAAGGACCGTCCTGCGCTCACCCGAGAACGCATCCTCGAGGCCGCCGTCGCCGTGGCCGACCGGGGCGGCCTGTCGGCCGTGAGCATGCGCAACGTCGGCCGCGAGGCGGGCGTCGAGGCGATGTCGCTCTACCACCACGTGCGGAACAAGGGCGACCTGCTCGACGCGCTGGCCGACTGGATCTTCGCCGAGGTCATCGTGCCGGGCCGTCACGACCCCTGGCGCGAGGCCATGGAGGTGCGGGCCGGATCGTTGAGGAGCGTGCTCACCGCCCATCCGTGGGCGCTCACGCTCGTGGAGGCCCGCCGATCGCCCGGGCCCACGATCCTCGGCGATCACGAGGCAGTGCTCGCGTGCCTCCGCACGAGCGGGCTGTCGGTGCCGCTCGCCGCGCACGCGTTCGCCGCCATCGACTCCTACGTCTACGGCTTCGCGCTCACCGAGCAGAACCTCCCGATCGAGGAGGGGGAGCGCACCGACGAGTTCGTCGAGGAGATCGGGGTGCCGCTCGAGCAGTACCCCTTTCTCGCCGAGTACCTCGCGGTCATGGTGGTGGGCCAGGACTTCGCCTTCGCCGACGAGTTCGGCTACGGGCTCGCCCTCATCCTCGACCAGCTCGAACTGCAGCACGCCCGCGAGACCAGCGCGCACTGACCGCACCGACCTCACCGGGCACCGCTTCTTCACCCGCCGTTCACCCTCCCGTGGGGCGGGGTGCCGCCGGCCGGCCGCCGTGGCCGTCGAGGATTGCTCCATGGGTGCGGGAACCGGGCGGGTGCAGGCGACCCGCTCGAGCGCGCCCGCGGGCCCGCTCTCCGAGACGATGGTGATGTTCGCCTGGAACGGCACGATCGTGGTCGACGCCGATCGCGCGAGGGCCGCGCTCAACCTCGTGCTCGCCCGCCGGGGCCTGCCCTGCCTCGGCGAGGCCGAGTTCGCCGTGCGCTTCCGGCTGCCGCTCGCCGAGCTGTTCGAGCGGCTGGGCCTCGCCGAGGACGACCGAGCCGCCGCCGAGGAGGAGTGGATGGCCGAGCTCGCCGAGGTGCGGGCTCACCTCCGGGAGGGCGCCGTCGAGTGCCTCGGCGCCCTGCGAGGCGGGGGTGCGTGGCTCGGGGTCGTCTCCGGATCCTCGCCGGCGGCCGTGCGCTTCGACCAGCGCTCGCTCGCCGTGCCGCCCGTCTGGAACTCGATCGACGCGGCCGTGTCGGACACCTACGGCATGCTCCTTCGCCACCGGCCGATCCGCCCGCTGGCGTTCTTCGTGGGCGACTCGCCCGACGACATCCGCTCGGCCTCGGCGGCCGGCTACACCCCGGTGGGGGTGGCGGCCTCGGTGCCCGACGAGCACCCCGACTGCGAGGCGCTGCGCTCCGCCGGCGCCGCCCACGTCATCCGCTCGCTCGACGAGCTGCTCGCCATCGTCGCCTGAGCCCGAGGCCGCGAGCAATAGGCACAGACGACAGATGGCGGATGCCGCACCCGGTCTCCCGGGCGGGGCATCCGCCATCCGTGGTGAAGCGCTGGTCTAGTGCTTGTGCGCGTGCGCGGCGGCCGGCTGGTCCGCCTCGTCCTTGAGGTACTGGTACGGGTTCGTGAGGATCTCGACCTCGGGGATCTCGGGGTTCATGCCCGACTTCCAGGTGTCGTCGCCGAGCTCGCCCTGCAGGTACGAGACGGTGTCCTCGAGCTTCGCGCGCACCGAGGGCAGCTCGCCGCCGGTGAGCTTGCCGTCGAACTTGACCGCCTTGCCGCCCACGAGCACGGTGTGCACGTCGCCGCGGCCGGCCTGGTAGACCACGTGACCGTAGGGGTTCAGGATCGGCGTCATCGTGGGCGAGTCGTCGTTCTTGATGAGCACGATGTCGGCGAGCTTGCCCTTCTCGAGGCTGCCGATCTGGTCCCACTTGCCGAGCGCCTTCGCGCCGCCGCGGGTGGCCCAGTCGACCACGTCCTCCACGCGCAGCACGGCATGCGTGACGGTCTCGTTCTTCTCGTGCGCGAGCAGGTGCTCGAGCGAGCGGTCGGCGCCGATGGTCGAGCGCATCGCGGCGAACATGTCGGCGCTGAACCACACGCTCGTGTCGACCGAGAGCGAGGCCTGGATGCCGTGGCGACGGAGCGCGTGCGCCGGCGGGTAGCCCTGGCCGCAGGTCTGCTCGCTCTCGGTGGAGAGCGAGACGGTGCCACCCGTGCCCGCGATCATCTGGTACGACTCGTCGTTGAGGCTCGCGGCGTGCACGTAGACGGTGCCGGGATCCATGACCTTGTTCTCGTACATCCGGCGCACGCCGTTGTCGTTGGTGGCGCCCCAGACGCCCACATGGGTGGTGACGCCCACGCCGAGGTCGCGAGCGGCCTCGAAGGCGGCCTTCTCGAGGAATTCCTCCTCGGCGGCCGGCACGTCGAAGGCGAGCTGCGCGCCGAACAGGCGCGAGTCGTCGCGGGCGCGCTCGACGAGTCGGCGCACCTCCGGGTCCTGCGTCCACTCCCAGGGGGCCGCGGCGAGGTTGCCGTAGGCGAGCACGAAGCGGCCGGGGGAGTCGGCGAGGGCTTCGAGAGCCGCCTCGCCGTGGTCGGGCGTGCGCAGCCCGTGCGACCAGTCGACGCTCGTCGTGACTCCCGACTCCACGGCGTCCAGCGCCGAGATGAGGTTGCCGGCCGCGACGTCCTGCGGGCGGAACTTCATGCCGTGCTCGAGGTAGTACCAGACGAAGTACTGCGTCAGGGTCCAGTCGGCGCCGTAGCCGCGCATGGCGGACTGCCACATGTGGCGGTGCGTGTCGACCATGCCGGGCAGCAGGATGCCGCCCTTGGCGTCGATCTCGAAGGCTCCGTCGGGAGCGGCGAGGTCGACGCCGACATCGGCGATCTTCCCGTCGATCACCAGGACGTCACCGTTCGGGATGACGGTGTGGGCGTCGTCCATGGTGAGGACGATCCCGTTCCGGAACACGATGGGCTGATCGGGCCGGGGTGTGGGGGTGCTGGACATGTGGGCGCTCATCCTCCTTGACTTGCGTTTCACTGCTGCGTTCAGATTAAGTTCTACTGCACAGGTTGTCCAGTAGAGCTTGGCACTATTGTCAGACAAAGTTTGACAGACAATCCGAAGCAACTAGTTATAGTATGTACAACGAACACAAGCGCAATGAAGGGCTGGTTGAAGTGAGCGACAGAACCATCGTGGTCGTCGGGGGGACCTCGGGCATCGGCCTGGAGCTCGCGAAGGACTGCATCGATCGCGGCGACAGCGTCGTGATCACCGGCCGCGACCAGTCCCGCACCGAGGAGATCGCCGCCTCGCTCGGCCCGAAGGCCACGGGCATCGCGCTCGACATCTCCGAACCCCGCTCGATCGCCGAGCAGCTGAAGCCCGTGGGTCAGGCCCACGGCCTCGTGCTCGCCGCCATCGAGCGCGACCAGAACACCATCCGCGACTACGACATCGAGCGGGCCATCCGCCTCGTGACCCTCAAGCTCGTGGGGTACACCGAGACCGTCCATGCCCTGCTCGACCGCCTCGACCCCACGGTCGACACCGGCATCGTGCTCTTCGGCGGCCGCGCCAAAGACCTGCCGTACCCGGGTTCGACCACCGTCTCCTCCATCAACGGAGGCGTGATGGGGCTCGTGAACACGCTCGCCCTCGAGCTCGCCCCCATCCGTGTCAACGCCCTGCACCCCGGCATCATCGGCGACAGCCCGTTCTGGGCGACCAAGCCCGAGGGTGTGCTCGTCGGCTACGAGAGCCGCACCCCCGGCGGCAAGCTCGCCACCATGGCCGACGTCGTCGACGCGACGCAGTTCCTGCTGCGCAACCGCGGCGTCTCGGCCGTCAACCTCTACGTCGACCGCGGCTGGTCGATCACCTGACCCGACACCCCCTCCGGGTGCCTTTTCAACGACGAAAGGAACGCACGATGACGATCACCGAGGAGGCCCGGCCCAGCCAGGCCGAGGCCACGCCCCACGAGGATCCCGCCGCGCTCGAGAAGCGGCTCGTCGCGGCCGCCCGGGCGATGCGGGACGAGATCATCTCCTACTCGGCCGAGGGCCAGGAGGTCACCCACATCCCCGAGGGCCTGCACCGCCGGTTCGACGAGGAGGGCTTCTACGGGATGTACATCCCGCGTGCCCACGGTGGGCTCGAGGTGCCGCCCGTGACGTTCTTCAAGGTCGTGCAGGAGATCGCGCGCGCCGACATGGGCATCGCCTGGAGCTTCTGCCTCTCGGCCAACCACGCCCTCATGTTCGCCAACTGGTTCCCCGAGGAGATCCACGCCGAGGTCTATGCCGGCGGCGACTTCCGGGCCGCGTCGATGTACGCGCCCACCGTGAAGGCCACGCCCGTCGAGGGCGGCTGGGAGCTCAACGGCGTCGTCAACTTCTGCTCCGGCATCCCGTGGTCGACCTACTTCCTCGGTCAGTGCATCCTGCCCGGCAAGACCGAGAAGGGCGGCCCCCGGCTCGGCCTCTACATCGCGCCCAAGGAGACGTTCGAGATCCTCGACGACTGGGGCAACATGATCGGCCTGAGCTCGTCGGGCTCGAACAGCATCCGCTTCGACGGCACCTTCCTGCCCGAGCGCTTCCTGGTGGAGGACGCCGACCTCATGGACTACGCCTTCGACGGCGACAGCCCCGGATCGGCGGCCTACGGCAACTCGATGTACTCGGCACGCCACATGAGCTCGTTCGGCCTCGCCCTCGCCGCGCTCTGCCTCGGCGGCGCCTACGGTGCCCTCGACGAGTTCGGCGCCCTCATGACCACGCGGAAGACGACCATCCCGCCCTTCGTGATGCGCAGCCAGGACCCCGACTTCCTGCGCTACTACGGCGGCGCCATCGCGAAGCTCGCCATGAACGAGGCGGCCACCTACAAGGCGCTCGAGATGTGGCAGGACGCGGCGGCCGACAACGTGGCCGGCATCGCGCCGTTCTCGCAGGAGACCGACGCCATCCTCGGTGCCATCGGCCGCGAGGTCATCATCCAGACCTGGGAGGTCGTGGAGCGCGACCTCTACCGCACCATCGGCGCCTCGGCCTCGAAGAAGGGCGAGCGGTTCGAGCAGATCTTCCGCGACATGGCTCAGGCCGCCGGGCACCGCAACCCGCAGCTGCGGGACGCGACGTTCCAGCTGATCGCCCGCCAGGCCCTGGGCCAGATGTGACCGACGGAGCAGCTGTGACCGACGGAGGAACAGTGACCGACATCGCCGAAGGCCGCGTGGCGGCGCTCCCCGAGGAGTTCGAGCACTACCCCGTGCGGGCCGTCCGCCGCGGGCACTTCTGGATCGCGGGCGAGCGGGTCGAGAGCGAGCGCGGCACCGTGCAGCGCGCCCCCCTGTTCGTGGAGTGGGAGGCGCCCGAGGAGATCACCCGGCCGTATCCGCTCGTGCTCGTGCACGGCGGCGGCGGCCAGATCACCGACTGGCGCGGCACCCCCGACGGCCGCCCCGGCTGGTCGGACAAGTTCGTCGACGCCGGCTACCTCGTGTACCTCGTCGACCGGCCGGCGCACGGTCGCTCCTGGGCGCATCCGGATGTCGTGGGCACCCCGGGCGCCCAGTTCAGCTACGAGATGGCGATGGGCCTGTTCGACACCGAGATCGAGGGGCACGACCAGTCGCTCTGGTCGGGCGGCATCGGCGATCCGATGCTCGACCAGCTCATCTCCGGCATGGGCTTCCTCCCCGCCGACCTCGCGGAGTCGCACCGCATGGACCAGGACCGGATCAGCCGGCTGCTCGACCGGATCGGCCCCGCGGTGCTCGTGACGCACTCCGCGGGCGGGCCCACGGGCTGGCTCGTGGCCGATGCGCGGCCCGAGCTCGTGAAGGCGCACGTGGCGATCGAGCCGATGGGCCCGCCGTTCCACGAGTTCGGCCCCGGCACCCGGCTCGACTGGGGGATCGCGGCGGCGCCGCTCACCTACGACCCGCCCGTGGCGGACGCGGCGGCCCTCGAGGCCGCCGTGACCGAGAACCCGGGCAGCCACACGCTCCCGGCGCTGAAGGATCTGCCGGTGGTCGTGGTGGTGGGGGAGACCTCGCCGTTCACGGCCTGGGCGCCGCTCATGGTCGACTACGTCAACGCCGCCGGCGGCAGCGCCGAGTTCCTGAACCTCGGCGAGCACGGCGCGCGCGGCAACGGTCACGCGATGATGCTGGAGAAGAACTCCGACGAGGCGATCGTGCCGATCCTGGAGTGGATCGCGCGCATCGCGTGAGCGCTGACGGGAGTCAGTAGCTCGGCGGGGTGATGGCGACGATGTAGGTCGCCTTCTCCTCGCTGTCGTTGAAGAGGCGGTGGGGCAGCCGCGAGTCGTAGTGGCAGCTGTCCCCCGCTTCGAGCACGACGGTCGAGCCGTCGACGTCGATCGAGAGCGTTCCCGCCACCACCACGATGCACTCCTCCGCGGCGTGGCTGCGCGGCTCGGTGCTCGATTCACCCCCCGGGGCGATGTCGCCCTGCAGCACCTCGATCGTTCCGCGCGCCTTCGACAGGCGCGTGTAGGTGATCGAGGTCGCCGGGGTGGTGATCTCGATGTGCTCGCCCTTGCGCATCACGGCCACCCGGCTCGACTCCTCCTCGTCGACGAAGAGCTCGAAGAGGGGCACCTCGAGCACCCGGGCGATCTGGCGCAGGGTCTCGAGGCTCGGGTCGGCGAGCCCCCGCTCCACCTGGCTGATCAGGCCGCTCGAGACGCCCGCCGATCCGGCCAGCTGCGCCACTGTGAGGCCGCGCTGGGCTCGGATCTCGCGGATTCGGAAGCTCATGATGGAATCCTAGGGGCGACGCCGCAATAAGTTTCAATCACGTTAACTCTCTTTCATCCAGGTGACGATCGGCATTAGAGTCGCCCGCATGACGACGACGCATCCCTCCTCGACGCCCTTCTCGGCCGAGGACTTCCGAGCGAACTTCCCACCCCTGACGAACATGGTGCACCTGGCCAGCTGCAGCCAGGGCGCGCTCTCGAACCAGCTCTCCGCCTCGCTGACCGCGGTCACCGACTCCATCACCGACTCCGCGGCCCCCTGGGGCCTCTGGATGGACGAGGTGGAGTCCCTGCGCGTGCGCATCGCGGCCTTCATCAACGCCTCGCCCGACGAGATCGCGATCGTGCCGTCGGCCTCCGAGGGCGCCTACCAGATGGTCTCGAGCTTCGACTGGTCGAAGGGCGGCGCCATCCTCACCTCGAACCTGGAGTTCCCCTCGGTCGGTCACGTGCTGCGGGCCCAGCAGGCCAACGGGGCCGAGATCCGCTCGATCGACGACCGCATCGCCGCGCTCGAGGCCGACGCGTGGGCGCCCCTCATCGACGAGGGGGTCAGGCTCGTGTCGGTGCCTCTCGTGAGCTACCACGACGGATCGCGCGCCGACGTGGCCGCCATCACCGAGCTCGCCCACGCGGCGGGCGCCCGGGTGTTCGTCGACGCCTACCAGGGCGCGGGCGTCGTGCCCATCGACGTGAAGGCGCTCGACTGCGACTACCTCACGACCGGATCGCTGAAGTACATGCTCGGGCTCGCCGGCGTCGCGTTCCTCTACGTGCGCGGCGGCATCACGAGCGAGCGGGTGCCGGAGCTCACCGGCTGGTTCGGCCGGGTCGACCCCTTCGCCTTCGACCCCGCGCTCGTCGACTACCCCGAGACCGCCCGCCGCTTCGAGAGCGGAACGCCGGCCGTCCCCGCGGTGTACGCCGCCGGTGCCGGCCTCACCCTGCTGGAGTCGATCGACCAGGAGGCCGGCTGGGCGCACGTCGTGCGGCTCACCGATCTCCTGGCCGACGGGCTCACCGAGCTCGGGGTCGAGCTCAGCCGCCCGTCCTCGGCGGCGCGCCGTGGGCCCCAGGTGGCGCTCTACGACGACGACCCGGTGGCCCTGTCCACCGCCATCCACGAGCGCCGCGTCATGTCGGCTCCTCGCAGCCGCCTGCTGCGGCTGTCGCTGCACTACTACAACACCGAAGCCGACGTGCAGGCCGCCCTCGAGGCCATCGCCGCCGCGCGCCACGGGAAGGACGCATCATGACCGACGGCAAAGCCGCAGCCGCCGCCCAGACGGACGGCACAGCCCGGACGGACGGCGCCGTTCAGGCGGCAGACCAAGGGCCCCTGACGTTCCGCATCGGGATGCTCGGCGCCCTCATCGCGCCCTTCGTCTTCCTGATCGGCGTGATCGCCTACTTCGTGATCTTCGCCGTGTTCGACATGAACGCCCTCACCGCCTCGGGGCTCGCGGGCCTCATCATCGCGGCGCTGTTCTCGCGCAAGTACAGCCGGTTCTGGGACGCGGTGATCTCGGGTGTCTCATCGCGCCCCTCGATCACGCTGCTGCTGATCCTGCTCACGGTGAGCCTCATGTCGGCGCTCATCACCGCCACCGACGTCTCGGGCGGCTTCGTCTGGCTCGCGAGCACCCTCGGGGTGAGCGGCGGCGTCTTCATCGCCGTCATCTTCCTGATGACGTGTGCCATCTCGATGTCGACCGGTTCGTCGATCGGCACGCTCTTCACCGCGTTCCCGATCTTCTACCCGGCCGGCGTGCTGCTCGGGGCGGATCCGCTGCTGCTCGCCGGAGCCATCCTCTCGGGTGCGCTCTTCGGCGACAGCCTGGCACCGATCTCCGACTCCACGATCGTCTCGGCCTCGACCCAGCGCTACCGTCGCAAGGTCGGCACCGCCGAGATCGGCGGCGTCGTGCGGGCCAGGGCGAAGTTCGCGCTGCCGGCCGCGGCGGTCAGCGCCATCCTGTTCCTCGTGATCGGCTCGGCGGTCTCGCCCGGCACCGACATGAGCGCATCCGACATCATCGACGCCACCGGGGCCGGCCCGCTCCCGCTGATCATGCTGATCCCGATCGCGCTGCTGCTGTTCACGGCGTTCTGGAAGCGCGACATCTTCCTCGCCACGACCGTCGGACTCCTCTCGGGCACGCTGCTCGCCCTGCTGACCGGGCTGATCGACTTCTCCGACGTCATCTCGGCGAACGACGACGGCACCCCCGGCGGCTTCCTCGTGGCGGGCATCGCCGACATCATCCCGCTTATCGGGCTCGGCATCGTGATCTTCGGCATGATCGGTGTGCTGCAGGAGGCCGGCATCTTCGACGCGATCGTGAACGCGGCGAGCCGCTCGGCGTTCGCCAGGACCCCGCGCGGAGCGGAGGTCGTGATCGGCCTCGGCGCGCTCGCCACGGCGACCGTCTTCGCGGGCGTCAACGGGCCCTCGATGATCATGTTCGGTCCCGTGGCCGACCGGATCGGGGCGGCGGCCGGGCTCCACCCCTACCGCCGGGCCAACGTGATGGAGGGCTTCACCCTCGGTCTCGGCTCGGTCGTGCCGATCGTCAGCTCGTTCCTGCTGATCGCGAGCCTGCTCACCCAGGGCCACGAGGGGGTGCCCGAGGTCGCGGCGCCCGCCATCTTCCTCGGCGCCTTCTACCCGCTCGCACTCACGCTCGTGATCGCCATCTCGGTGATCACCGGCTGGGGCCGCCGCTTCGAGGGTGAGGGGGGCGCCGAGAGCCGCACGCCCGTAGCTCCGCTGAGCTAGAGCAGACCGCCGTCGCGATCCGTCAGTTCGTGCCGCCACCCGAGAGCGGGAGCGGCACGAACTGACGGATCGCGTGCGTGCGGGGCTACATCGTGAGCGGCTGGCCGAGCAGCACGCGGCCGAGCGAGGCGAGCAGCACGTCGTGCTGGGCGCCGATGTGGGTGCGGTACATCGCCGCATCCAGGTAGTACTTGCCGAGCTTGGTGCCCGCGAGGCCGGCCGAGGTGGTGCCCGCGGTCGAGAACGCCACGTCGATGGCCTCCTGCGAGAGCCGGGCGGCCTGCACGATCTGGCCCCGGATGCGCACGTCGTCGCGCGTGGTGAACTCCGGCCCGCCGTCGACCCAGGCCTGGTTGCGCTCGGCGAACTCGCGCACGGCGGCCAGCAGCAGGGCCTCGGAGGCCTCCGCGAGCGACACGACCTTGCCGTACCAGAGCTGGTACTCGGGCGACTCGCTCCGCGGGATGCGCGGCGGGAAGCTCGATCCGCGGTCCATCAGTCGCTCGTACTCGTCCATGCAGGCGAGCGCGCAGCCCACCATCGTCTGCGTGAGGCCGGCGATGAAGATCGACGAGGTGCGGCCGAGGTAGAGCGGGTTCTCGTGCAGCTGGTAGCCGGGCGTTCCGTCGGCACCCCACTCGATGTCCTTGAAGTTGAAGGGCACCGCGTTGTAGGAGGCCACGAACGCGTCGTCGATCTCGATCGAGTTCGACGACGAGGCGTGCAGGCCGATGGTGCGGCCCTCGCCCCAGTCGTCGATGATCGTGAAGTCCTCGCGGGGCAGGATGAACATGAACGGCTTCTTCGAGCCGTCGGCCTGCTCCACGAACGCGACCGGCATGAAGTGCGTGCTGAAGGTGCAGCCCGAGTTGTAGTCCCAGCGACCGGAGAGCCGGTAGCCGCCCTCGACGAGGGTGACCGTGGCCTTCTGCGGGAACGCGCGCGAGGCCGAGATGAAGGGCTCGGCGGCGAACGCCTCCTCCTGGGCGCGCTCGGGGAAGTGCGAGGCGAACTGGTAGGCGTGGCTCGAGCCGAGCTCCCACGACCAGCCCACGCCGGGGTCGCCGCGCGAGATCTCGACGGCCACCTTGAAGTAGGTCTCGAGCCCGAGCTCGAGCCCGCCGTACTTCTTGGGGCGCAGGATGTCGTAGAGCCGGCCGGCCACGAAGGCGTCGTGGATCTCCTGGGAGTAGGTGCCGAGCTTCGCGTGCTCGGGCTGGAGTTCGCGGAGGCGGTCGCGCAGCCCCCTGGCGTAGGCGACGAGGTCGTCGGCCGTGGGGGAGTCCGTGACCGGGGTGTCTTGCAGTAGCGACATGCGTGCGTCTCCGATTCGCGTCATTGCGGTTCCGGCGCGCGGCCGAGACTCGGTATTTATAGTAGTTATAACTATATGGATGTCCGGCTCGTCCTGCAAGCACCTGTTCGACTGCGCGTTACACTGCTTCGATGACCGGCACCCCGCCCCGTTCCGAGCTCCTCGGCGAGATCGGCCAGTCCGTGATCGATTCCTTCCGCTACCTCCAGCGCGAGGTCACCGTGCCGCACGCGGGCCTCATCCACATCACGCGCTCCGAGGCCGACATCATGCGCATCCTGATGGAGGAGCCGGGCACGACCGTGACCGAGATCGCGCGCGCCTTCGGTCAGCACAAGAGCAACACGAGCGCCCGGATCGCGGCCCTCGTGGAGAAGGGCCTGGCCGAGAAGCGCTCGGCGGCGGGCGACGGCCGGGAGGTGCGGGTCTACCCCACGGTCACCGCCCGCACGAACCTCGAGGGCTACCGCCAGGTCTGGGCCGAGCACCTCGAGCCGCTCTCGACGGCCTCGGACGAGCGGCTCGCGATCGCGGCCGAGGTGCTCGGCGAGATCGCGGAGGCGCTCGCCAGGGGAACCGCGGCTAGCTCGTCGGAAAGCCCACGCCCGTGAGCTCCTCCGACACCTCCCACACCCGACGGGCCTCCTCGAGCCCCGTCAGTCGCGAGTAGAGCGGCTGCTCCGCGGGGGCGCCACCGAGGTGACCTGGCCCCTTTGGGCCGTAGAGCCGGCCGCCCACGGCGTCGGGCGACGTGGCGGCGTAGAGCGCCGGCAGCGCCGCCGACTCGGGCGTGCCGAGCAGGATGCCCCTGGCCGAGAGCCACCGGATCACCCGGACGCTCCGGGTGTCGGCGCTCCGCCCGAGCTCGGGCCGCGCCGCGAGCAGGCTCGTGGGGGCGACGCCCGGGTGCGCGAGGTTGCTCGAGATGCCCCAGCCGAGCTCGGTGCTCCGGCGCTCGAGCTCGAGCCCGAAGAGCCCGAAGGCGATCTTCGACTGGCTGTAGGCGCGTCCGCCGTGGTACGAGCGCTCCCAGGCGAGGTCGTCCCAGTTGATGGCGTAGCTGTTCGCCGCGACGCTGATCTGCGAGGTCACGCGCGCCGTCCCGGCCCGCAGCAGCGGCAGCAGGTGAGCCACGAGGGCGACGTGGCCGAGGTGGTTGGTGCCGAACTGCGACTCGAAGCCGTCGGCGGTGCGCTGCAGCGAAGGCGGCGTCATGACCCCGGCGTTGTTCACGAGAAGGTGGATCGGCGCGCCCTCGTCGAGCAGCGCCTCGCCGAGGGCCGCGACCGACGCGAGCGACGACAGGTCGAGCGAGCGGAGCGACACCGTCGCATCCGGAGCCTGTTCACGGATGCGCGCCAGGGCCGCCTCGCCCTTCTGCGGGCTGCGCACCGGCAGCACGAGCTCGGCGCCCGCGGCGGCGAGGCGTGCGGCGATCCTGAGGCCGATGCCGTCGCTGCCGCCCGTGAGCACGGCGCGGCGCCCCGTGAGGTCGGGCATCGGGATGTCGAAGCGGGGGTGGTCGGTCGTGGTGCGAGGCATGTGCGGCTCCTGAGGTCTGGTGTCCCCTGAGCCTCCGGCATCGGCGGATCCGCATCCAGGACTCGTCAGGTCACTGCTCGGGATGCCACGGCTCCGGTAGAAAGGAGTCGACGAGGAGGGCGGTTCGAGCGTGATCGATCGCGAGGGGATGGCCGGGTTCCTGCTGCGGCGGCGGCAGGCGCTGCAGCCGGAGGACGTGGGGCTGCCGCGCGGGCCGAGGCGCCGCACGAGCGGGCTGCGCCGGGAGGAGGTGGCGGCGCTCTGCCACATGTCGCCCGACTACTACGCCAGGATCGAGCGGGGCACCGGCCCGCAGCCGTCGGAGCAGATGATCGCCTCGATCGCGCAGGGGCTGCACCTCACGGTCGACGAGCGCGACCACCTCTTCGCGCTGGCGGGACACCGCCCTCCGGCGCGCGGGGTCTCGGCCGACCACATCAGCCCCGGACTCCTGCGCGTGCTCGACCGCCTGCACGACACCCCGGCCGAGATCGTCACGGAGCTGGGGGAGACGCTCCGGCAGACCCCGCTCGGTGTCGCGCTCACGGGGGACATGGCGGCCCTCCCCGGCTCGATGCGCAGCATCGGCTACCGCTGGTTCGCCGATCCCGCCAGCCGCTCGCTGTACCGGGCCGACGAGCACGAGTACCTCTCCCGGCTGTGGGTCTCGGGGATCCGCGAGGTGCTCGGCCGCCGCGGCCGTCCGTCCCGCGCGGCGACGCTGTGCGACGACCTGCTCGAGCGGAGCGCGGAGTTCCGGGAGCTGTGGGACGAGCACGAGGTGGGGCTCCGCCCGCACGAGACCAAGCACTTCGTGCATCCCGAGCTGGGCGACCTCGAGCTCACCTGCCAGAGCCTGCTCGACCCGGTGCAGTCGCACTCGCTGCTCGTCTACACCGCCACTCCGGGCTCCGAGTCGCACGAGAAGCTGCAGCTGCTCGCGGTGCTCGGCGCACAGCCCCTGGCCTGACTCCTGCACCTGGTCAGCCGGCAAGCCGGCCTGTGCCGGCGGAGTCAGACGCTCCGGAACTCGGGCTCGCGGAGGTTCTGCACACCGAGGAAGAACTCGCGGGAGGCCACGGGGTCGCCCTCCACCCGCTGGTAGAGCTCGAAGGCCTCGTCGATGTCGGCCTTCACGCCGTCGTAGACGAGGTGCTTGAACCGGCTAGCGGTGGGGGAGGCCTTCTCGAGGAACGCCGTGCGCCGGCGCTCGGCGTAGTCGTCGAGGGCCTCCTCACCGGCCTCGCCCGCGACCACGGCGCCGAGGCGGTCGACGAGCAGCTCCACGTCGAAGACCCCGGTCGTGAGCCCCATCGCCCCGGTGGGGTTGGTGAGGTGCGCGGCGTCGCCCGCGAGCAGCACGCGGCCCAGCCGGTACGACTCCGCCGAACGCTGGTGCATGTGGTACGGCGAGTACTGCACGAGCTCGTACTGCTTGTCGCCCGGCAGGAACGCCTGCATGAACGCGTCGATCCGCTCGGGGATGGTCTCCTCCGGCAGCTCCTCGCTCTCGGCGAAGGTCACCCGCCAGAGCCCGTCGCGGTCGAGCAGCGCCACGATGCAGCCGAGCTCGGCATCCATCACCATGTTCGCCCGGTGGTAGCCGTGCGCCTCGAAGTCGAAGCGGATGTTCGTGGCTACGAACCGGTCGTCCCAGGTCATGCCGGGGAAGCCGAGGCCGAGGAGCCTCCGCACCGTGCTGCGCCCGCCGTCGGCGCCGATGAGCCAGTCGCCCGTGACCGTGCGGCCGGAGTCGAGGGTGACGGTGACCGAGTCGTCGTCCTGGCTGATCGCGGCGAGACCGTCGCCCCAGAGCACGGTGGCGTTCGGCAGCTCGTCGAGGTGCTCCACGCAGATGCGCCCGAGCGCGCCCTGGCCGAGGTTGAGGTTGTAGGGGAAGGGCACCACGCCCTCCATGACGGAGTTGCCGATGAACACCGACTCGTCGGTGGAGGGCCGGCGGAAGGAGTTGCCTTTCACGATCACGCCCTCCGCCTCGGCGTCGGCGCGCACCCCGAACTTCTCGAGCACCTCGAGCACGCACCAGTGGTACACGGCGGCGCGGGGCGAGTCGTTCAGAGCCGTCTCGCGCTCGAGCACCGTGACCGTGACGCCCTGGCGCGCCAGTGCGAGCGCCGCGAGGAGCCCCACGGGTCCCGCCCCGGCCACGATCACGTGCGCCGGCTCCGTCGTGCTGACCATCGGGTTCCTTCCGTCAGGGCGTGAGCACGCCGGTGATGTCGTCGAGGGCGAGCGAGCGCCGCACGACCGTGTCGATCTCGTCGAGCGCGTAGGTGCGCGTCACGAACGGGCTCGGATCGAGCTCGCCCGACTCGAGCAGCGCGATGAAGCGCGGCATGTCGGCGTGCGGGCTGATCTGCCCGTTCTGGCAGCCGAGGATGCGCTTGCCGTGCACCGTGAGCTGCAGCTGGGGCAGGTCGACCTCGGTGGCCGAGTGGGCCACACCGGCGAGCACGATCGTGCCGGCCCGCCTGGCCATCATGACCGCCTGGCGGGTGGCGATCGCGGGCCCCGCGGCCTCGATCACGACGTCGGCGCCCCGCCCCTCGGTGAGCTGCTGCACGGCGGTCACCGGATCCGTGCTGCCGGAATCGACGGTGTCGGTCGCCCCCATCGAGACGGCGAGCTCGCGCCGGCGGGGGTGGCCGTCGATGCCGATGATGCGGCCCGCTCCCGCGAGGCGCGCGGCCTGCACGGCCCAGAGCCCGAGGTGGCCGAGGCCCACGACGGCCACGGACTGGCCGGGCTGCACCTCGCCGATCGTGAAGACGGCGCCGATCGCGGTCGAGACGCCGCAGCCGAGCAGGCACGCGACGTCGTCCGGCAGCGAGTCGGGCAGGTGGTGCACCTGGATGGCCTGCACGAGCATCCGCTCGGCGTAGGCGCCCACGCGCCCGGCCGCCCGCACGTCGCGCCCGTCGGGGAGGGTGGCCACGACGGGGTCGGAGCCGTCCATCAGCACCGAGCACTGGTCGGGCCGGCCGATGCCGCAGTAGAAGCACTCGCCGCACTCCGGGGTGCCGGCCACCACCACGCGGTCGCCCGGCGCGAAGCCGGTGACCGCGCTGCCGACGTGCTCGACCACGCCCACGGCGGTGTGCCCGAGCACGACCGGCGGCTGCTTGCGCCGCATCGCGCGCCAGCCCATCCAGTCGGTGGAGCAGAAGGGCGCGGCCGTCGTGCGCACGACGAGCTGCCCGGGGTCCGGATCGGCGAGCTGCATGGGGCCGACGTAGAAATCGCTCTCGAACTGGGTGAGAACGGCGGCGCGGGTCTGCACGGCGGCTAGACCGAATCCCCGCCGCTGTGGATGAGGCGCGCGACGTGGCCGCGGAGGTGGATGAACGCGGGGTCTTCGCGGGTCGTGATCTGGTCGCGCGGCTCGGCGAGCTCCACCCGGATGTCCTCCACGAGCGTCGCGGGCGGGCGCGAGAGCACGAGCACGCGGTTGGCGAGGTAGACGCTCTCGTCGATGTCGTGCGTGACGAACAGGATGGTCATGTCGTAGCGATCGCGGATCGAGAGCACGAGATCCTCGAGGCCCTCCCGGGTCTGCGCGTCGACCGAGGCGAACGGCTCGTCCATGAGCATGAGCTTCGGCCGGTAGGCGAGCGCGCGGGCGATGGCGACGCGCTGCTGCATGCCGCCCGAGAGCTGCCAGGGGTACCGCTTCTCGAAGCCCTTCAGCCCAACGGCCTCGAGAGCCTCGTCGACGAGCGCCTTGCGCTCGGGCTTCGAGAGCGAGGAGCCGGCGATCGGGAACGCGACGTTCTTCTCGACCGAGAGCCAGGGCAGGAGCGAGCGGCTGTAGTCCTGGAACACCATCGCCATGCCGTCCGGCACCCCGGTGTTCTTCTTGCCGTTGACCCACACGGCGCCCTCGCTCGGCTGCAGGAGCCCCGCGAGGGTGCGGAGAAGGGTCGTCTTGCCGGCGCCCGAGGGGCCGACGATCGAGACGCACTCCTTGGGCATGACCTCGAAGTTCAGGTCGTGGATGGCGTGGTGCGCCGTGTCGCCGCGCCCGTAGGTGTGCGAGACGTGGTCGACGACGACCGCGGCGCCCGGCGTGCCGGGAGCGGTGCCGGCCGGGCGCGCTGCAGCCGCGGTGGCGGTGTTCGAAGTGCCTGTGTTCGTGGTGCCTGTGTTCGTGGCGCCTGTGGTCGTGGGAAGGCTGTCGGTCATGGGAGCACCGTCTTTCAGATCTTCTGTCGGGAGAGCTTGTGCCAGGCGAGAACGCGGTTCTCCACGGCGTCGAGCAGGAAATTGATGAGGAGGCCGAGGATGGCGAGCGCGAGCATCCACGACCACATGTTGAGCAGCTGGAACCGGCCCTGCGCCTGGATCAGCTGGAAGCCGATGCCGTTGGAGGCGAGGATGAACTCCGACACGATCGCGAGCAGCAGCGCCGCGGTGCTCGCGATCCTGAGGCCGGCGAAGATCTTGGGGCTCGCGGCCGGGAGCACGATGCTGAACAGCCGGCGGGCGGGCGAGATCTTGAAGACCTTGCCGAGATCGAGCATGGTGCGGTGGATGGAGCCGACACCGGAGGCGGTGTTGATGAGCACGAACCAGGAGACGCCGTAGGCGATGAAGATGATGCGCATGTCGTCTCCACCCCCGAGCAGGATGATGAACAGCGGCAGTGTGGCCGTGGCGGGGATCGATCGCAGGAACTCCACGATCGGCGTCACGGTCTCGCGCGAGCCCTGGCTGAGGCCCATGGCCGTGCCCACCACGACGCCCCAGGCCGCGCCGATGGCGTAGCCGGCGAGCATCCGCCCCACGGTCGAGAGGAAGTCGTTGTAGAACACCTCGGTGAAGACCGCGTCGCCGCCGAAGAGCAGCTTCACGAGGTTCTCGGCGATGTCGACGGGTGGCGGGAAGAAGGGCGACGGCGCGACCGTGGTGGCGATCTGCCAGAGCACGACGAGCACGGTGAGCGGGATGAAGAAGTAGCCGAGGGCCACAAGCACGCCGCGGCCACGGCCTGGGCGCCCGGGGCGGGCGGTGCGCTCGGCCTTGGCGGAGCTGCGGGTGTTCTTCTCGGGTGCGACGGTCATCACGCACCTCCTCTCGCGGTGGCGTCCCAGCCGAAGAAGCGACGCTCCAGCCAGCCGATGCCGAGGTTGATGACGAGGCCGAGGAGGCCCGCCGTGACGGTGGCGGCGAGCACGGCGAGATAGCTCTCGGCGTCGCTGAACGCGCGCTCCCGGGAGATGAAGGCGCCGATGCCCTGGGCGCCGCCGGCGATGAGCTCGACCGTGATCACCACGATGAGCGCGATCGACGACGCGATCCGGATGCCGGTGACCACGAAGGGCGCGGCCGAGGGGATGACGACGCGGCGGATGACGCCGAAGCGGCTCACCCCGAAGCTCCGCGCCATCTCTTTGGCGTAGGGGTCGACGTCGTGCACGCCGTAGAGGGTGTTGAACATGATCGGCCAGATCGCGGCGAAGACCACGATCACGAGCTTCATCTCGAGCCCCGCGCCCAGCACGAGCAGCACGAGCGGCACGAGGGCCACGGGCGGGATCGGGCGCATCAGCTCCACGATCGCGCGGGCCCCGCGGTAGGCGGGCCGGAACATGCCGAGCACGACACCGACGGGGATCGCGATGGCGCAGGCGATGAGCATGCCGTAGACGTAGGTGAGGAGGGTCGAGAGCACGTCGGCGCGGAAGACCTCGTCGCCCCACAGGGTGATGGCCTTCCACAGCACGCTCGAGAACGGCGGGAGGAAGTTGGTGTTGACGAGCCCGGAGCGCGACACGATCTCGAGCAGCAGGATGAGCCCGACGACGCCGGCAAGCCCGCGGAGAACGGCGTTGCGGCGAGCGGTGCTCCGCGGCTTCTTGGGCGCGTGGGGCGGCGTGGGCCCCGTGGTGGGGGCGGGGGGAGCAGGGGTGGCGATCGCCAAGGTCGGGTCTCCAGACGGACGGATGCGGCCGGTCGGGCGGGGAGGTCAGGAGGGAAGGCGGGGCGCCCTCACGCGGTGGTGAGGGCGCCCCGGTGCCTCACGCGGCGTCGCAGCTCTCGGGAGCCGGGAGCACGTACTCCGTGAGGTCGAACTCCTCGGTGAGGCGACCGCTCTCGAAGTACACGTCGGCGTTCCGCTGGATCTCGTCGAGCCGGTTCTCCGACTGGTAGTCGAGCATCACCTCGGCGGCCGCGACCGCCGGGGGTGCGCCGAGGAAGGCCGAGAACTGCTCCTCGAAGTAGGCGCGGTCCTCGACCAGGGCGCCCTGCGCGTCGAAGAGCGAGCACTGGATCGCGGCGATCGTGTTGGGGTTGGCCTCGGCGAACTCGCGCGAGGCGACCCAGCCGGACTCGGCCATGCCCTCGTAGTCGCCGGCTCCGTAGTCGAAGACCGAGACGCCGCCGAGGGCGCGCACGGCCGCGAGGGTCGGCCCCACGGCGCTCGAGGCGTCGATGGTGCCCTGCTCGAGTGCCGCGGCGACCTCGCCGTAGGGCAGCTCGACCCAGTCGACGGCGTCGGGGTCGAGGCCCTCCTTCAGCATCGCGTCGCGGAGCTTGATGGCGTGGCTCGACGACAGCGAGATCACGTTGACCGTCTTGCCCTCGAGGTCGGCGAGCTCGGTGATGCCGGAGGACGGCAGCGTCTCGAGCGAGCTGGTCAGCGGCGAGCTGGCCCAGCCCTCCGCGATCACCACGAGGTCGAGGCCCTGCTGGATGGCGTCGATGACGCCGAAGTAGCTCGTGTTCGCGGCGGCCGCATCGCCGGAGATCACCGAGGTGACGGCCACGCCGCTGTTGTCGACGAAGTACGGCTCGATGGTGAGGCCGTACTCGGCGCCGAACTCGTCGGCGGCGGTCTGCAGCGGGATGGTGCCTGGGCCCTTGATGCCGGTGAGCGAGACGTCGGTGGTCTCGGGGGCGAACGGATCGCCGGGGGTCACCTCGTCGGCGACGCTGCCGCCGGAATCGCCTCCGGAGGATCCGCCCGAGGAGCAGGCGGCGAGGGACGCTGCGAGACCGAGGGCGGCGACTCCCGCGAGGGCGCGGATCAGGCGCAGATTGTGCTGTGGACGTGCAGGCATGATGAAGGGTCCTCTCCATTGAGACAGATCATGGCTTTTGTCGGACAATAATATGATCTGGCGGAATGGTCAAGGCCCCCCACCCCCGCCCGAGGGGTGCCGGAGGCGGCCGGCTCAGGTCGCGTCGGCCGACTTCTCCGAGAGCCGAAGGCTCTTGAGCGCCGTCTTCGAGGCGTTGCGCACGTGGGTGGCGCAGAGCTGTGCGGCGAGGGCCCCGTCGCGGCGGAGCGCGGCCTCGGCCATGGCCTGCAGCTCGGCGGCGGCCTCCTCGGCGCGCCCCGGCTCGCCCATCGAGGTGGCGCGCAGGATGCGCACGCGGGCCTGGATGCCCTCGATGATGTTCTTGAGGGCGGGGCTCGCGGCTCCCTCGATGAGCACGACGTAGAGCACGTCCTTCGCGTCGAGCACGACGCGGATCTCGTTGCTGCCGGCCGTGGCGGTCGCGAAGTGGTCCACCGCGTCCTTCAGGCGCTGCAGCTGCTCGTCGGTGGCGCGCTCGACGAACCGCTCGACGAGGATGGCCTCGAGCACCGCGCGGATCTCGTACAGGTCCTCCGCCTCGGCCAGCGAGGGGGCGCTCACGATGGCGCCCCGCTGGGGGACGACCGTCACGAGCCCCTCGCTCGTGAGCTCGCGGAGGGCCTCACGGATGGTGGTGCGGGAGACGCCGAGCTGCTCGATCAGCTCGCGCTCGACGAGCCGCTGACCCGGGCGGAGGGTGAAGTCGAGGATGGCCGAGCGGAGGGCGGTGATCACCTGCTCGCGCAGCGGTGCCGCCACGCGTTCCACATGGGCGCTCGACCAGGCCGCGGAGAGGGTGTTGGGAGCGGTCATCATAGGTCCTAACTGCGTGATGGTGTGCCGATCATACAGGGAGCCGGTGATGGACCAGCGGAAGGCGGGGCGGCGCGAATCGGGGTTGCACCGCGCACCCGGCGCTTGACAATATATTATCGTCAGACAATCTGCGGCAGACGATCGGATGCGACGACGCATCCGGCGGCCGCAACGACCGGTTCTCCGGGGTAGTGAAAGGCGGCACGATGACGTACGCAGGAATCGAAGGCAAGGTCGCGATCGTGACGGGAGGCGTCGGCGGCATCGGCTCGGCCGTCGTCGACCGGCTCTCGGCTGCGGGTGCGCGCCTCGTGATCGTCGACCTCGACGGTGACCGCGCGAAGGCCGCGGCCGACGCGCTCGAGGGCGAGGCGATCGGCGTGGGCGCCGACGTCTCGACCGAAGCCGGTGTCGACGCCTACCTCGAGGCGGCCATCCAGACCTTCGGATCGGCGGACCTCCACCACCTCAACGCGGGGATCGCCGGCAAGCCCCGGATCCAGCTGACCGACGCGACCGTCGACGAGTGGGACGCCGTGATGGCCGTCAACCTCCGCGGCCCGTTCCTCGGCACCCGGGCTGCGCTCCGCCACTTCGTGAAGACCGGCACCACGGGGTCGATCGTCGTCACGGCGTCGATCGCGAGCCTCCGGGGCGCCTCCGACCTCCTCGCCTATACGACCTCGAAGCACGGCGTGATCGGGCTGGTGCACGGCGCTGCCGTCTACGCCGGGCCCATCGGCGTGCGCGTGAACGGCGTCGCGCCCGGGATCGTGCCGACGCCGATCTTCGGCGAGGCGGGCATCCAGGACATGAAGAAGCGGGCGAGCACGTCTCCGCTCCGCCGGGCCGGAGAGCCGGACGAGGTGGCCGCGGCCGTGGCGTTCCTGCTCAGCGACGACGCCTCCTACGTGACCGGAGCCGTGCTCTCGGTCGACGGCGGCGCGAGCGTGCAGAACACCAACCGCTGGGGCGGCGGCGCGGGCCTCTGGGATCCGGCGCCCGTGGATGCGGACCTCATCGCCGCATTCGAAGCTTGATTGTCATACGATATTGACATCATACAATCCGTGGGCAACCATGGATCTCGGAACCGCGACGACGCGGTCCGGCAGTTTCGAAGGGGAAACCGCATGTACATCGTGACCGGAGTGGGCGGCTACGTCTCGGGCGCAGTCGCCCGGCAGCTGCTCGAAGAACTCGGACCGGACCAGCTCGTGGTCACCAGCCGCGACGAGTCGACGCTCGGCGAGTGGCGGGAGCGCGGCGTGACCACGCGCCGGGCCGACTACGGCGACAAGGAGTCGCTCGTGGCGGCGTTCCAGGGGGGAACGCATCTCTTCATGGTCTCGGCCATGGAGGCGGGGCCGAGCCGGCAGTCGCAGCACCGCAACGCGGTCGAGGCGGCGACAGAGGCCGGGGTGGAGCACATCGTCTACACCTCGTTCATCGGCACCGAGCGCCCCGAGGTCAACTCGGTGGAGGTGGCCGACCACAAGTTCACCGAGGGCCTGATCACGCAGAGCGGGATCACCTGGAACTTCCTGCGCAACAACCAGTACGCCGACGCGATGGCCGAGAACCAGGCGGCCATCGCCATCACCTCCGGCCAGAGCATCGGCAACGCCGGCGAGGGAACGGTGGCGTTCGTGGCCAGGGAGGACGTGGCCGCCGTGGCCGCCGCGGTGCTGAAGGGCGAGGGCGAGCCGAACACCGGCTATGACGTGACAGGCCCCGAGCTCCTCACCTACCGCGAGGTGGGCGAGATGATCGCCGAGCTGAGCGGTGCGCCCATCCAGATCGTCGACCTCACCGACGACGAGATGTACGCCATGTGGGATGCGCTCGGTGTGCCGCGCGACGCCACGGGCGACTTCTCGAACTCGCCCGTCCCGTGGGCCAGCGACGGCATGGTGACCTTCGGCCAGATGATCCGCGCCGGCCACCTCGGCCGCACCACCGACGTGGTCGAGCGCTTCACGGGGCGAGCCCCGCGCACCCTCCGCGACCTCATGCTCGAGCGGCGGGCCGGCTGGCCGCCCGTGCCCGAGATCGTGCCCGAGGGGGCCTGACGATGGGCGAGCAGTACGAGTTCACCGTCGTCAAGTACGGCACCCGGCACGGGCACCGCTCCGAGGTCTACCTCAACTACCACGTGCACGGGCAGCCCGACGGGCCCATCGACATGGACTACTTCGTCTGGGTCGCCCGCAACGAGAACCGCACGATCCTCTTCGACACCGGCTTCTCGGTGCAGGGCGGCGCGAACCGCAACCGCACCTTCGTGGCCGAGATCCCCGACATCTACGACGCGCTCGGCATCGACATGGCGGCGGAGCAGACCCTCGTGGTCACCCACGCGCACTACGACCACATCGGCAACCTCGCGGCCTTCCCGAAGGCGCAGATCGTGATCGCGCAGGCCGAGCTCGACTTCTGGCTCTCGTCGATGGGAACGCGCGCCCAGTTCCGCTGGTCGACCGAGCCTGAGGAGATCGACGCGCTGCGGCAGGCCCTCGACGAGGGCAGGGTCACGGCGTTCGAGGGGTCGTTCGAGGTGGCGCCCGGCATCGAGCTGATCGAGGTCGGCGGGCACACGCCCGGCCAGGCCATCGCCCGCATCGCGACGAGCGAGGGCGACGTGCTGCTGGCCTCCGACGCCCTGCACTACTACGAGGAGTTCGAAGAGGACATGCCCTTCGCCTACGTGGCCGACCTGCCCGCGATGTACGCCGGGTTCGACCGCATCCGGGAGCTCCTCGACTCGGGCGTGCAGCACCTCGTGAGCGGGCACGATCCGGACACCCTCAATCGCTTCACCCTCGTGGAGGAGGGCCCGCTCGCCGGGATCTCCGCCACCATCGGAACCCTCCGGAAGGACGCCTGACATATGACCGACGTGATCGGATTCATCGGACTCGGCAACATGGGCGGTCGCATGACCCGCCGTATCGTCGACGGCGGTGTGGAGGTGCTCGGCTTCGACATGCAGCGGGCCGCCGTGGAGGCCGCGGGCGCGAAGCCGCTCGGCTCGGCCGCGGAGGTGGCGGGCGCGAGCGACGTCGTCTTCCTCTCGCTGCCGGACAGCAAGGTGGTCGAGAAGGTCGTGCTCGAGGACGAGTCGTTCATCCCGGCGCTCCGCGAGGGCTCGGTGGTGGTCGACCTCAGCACCGCCGCCCCCGCCTCCACCAAGCGCATCAGCGCGCGGCTGGCCGAGCACGGCGTCGCCTACCTCGACGCGGGCATCTCCGGTGGCGCGGCCGCCGCCGAGAAGGGCGCGCTCACCCTCATGGTGGGCGGTGACGCGGCGGCGCTCGAACGGGTGCAGCCCGTGCTCGCCCACTTCGCCACGAACGTCTTCCTGATGGGGGACTCGGGGGCCGGCCACAGCACGAAGCTGCTCAACAACTTCCTGAACGCCATCAGCCTCGCGGCCACCGCGGAGGTCATGGTGGCGGCGAAGAAGGCGGGGCTCGACCTCGCCACGGTGCTCGACGTGCTGAACTCCAGCTCGGGCGTGAACTTCGCCACCCTCAACCGGTTCCCCAAGATCATCACGGGCGACTACCTCAAGGGCGGCCTCACGAACGCGCTGATGATGAAGGACGTCGTGCTCTACGTCGACCACCTGCACGAGCTGGGCGTCGCCTCGCTCAACTCCGCCGGACCGCTCGCGAGCTTCGGCCTCGCCCAGTCGCTCGGCTACGGCCAGGAGATCAGCAACACCGTCGTCGACGCGATCGGAGACGTCTCGGGGCGCGTGCGACTGCACGAGCCGGAATCGACCCCACGACACGAAGGACAGAAGCCATGACCGACCAGGAGACCACGAAGCAGGATGCCCCTCGCAGCGCTTCGAAGCACGACGCCACGCGGGGTGAGACCTACGAGGCGGGTCTGAACGTGCGCCGCGAGGTGCTCGGGGCCGCCCACGTCGACCGCTCACTCGGTGCCGTCACGGAGTTCTCCCGCCCCATCCAGGAGCTCGTCACGGAGTACTGCTGGGGTGCGGTCTGGACCGACGACGGCATCGACCGCCGCACCCGGAGCCTGCTCAACCTCGTGATGCTCACGGCACTCAACCGCTCGCACGAGCTGGGCGTGCACGTGCGCGGCGCGATCCGGAACGGCGTCACGATCTCCGAGATCCAGGCGACCCTCATGCAGACCGCCATCTACGTGGGCGTGCCGGCGGCGCTGGAGTCGTTCCGCGTGGCCGAGGCCAAGCTCGACGAGATGAAGGCGGCCGGCGAGCTGTGAGCGATGTGAGTGAGCCCGAAGTGAATCAGCCCGAGGTGAAGAAGCCCGAGGTGAAGCAGACCGTCGGCTTCGTCGGCCTCGGCAACATGGGCGGCCCGATGTCGGAGCGCCTCGTGGCCGCCGGCTACCCCGTTGTGGGGTTCGACCTCGCGCCCGCCGCCCGCGAGCGGCTGGCCGCAGCCGGCGGTGCCGCGGCCGAGACGGCGGGCGACGTCGTGTCGCAGTCGGACGTCGTCATCCTCATGCTGCCGAACTCCGACATCGTCGAGAGCGTGCTGACCGGCGAGGACGGCGTGCTCGCCGGTGCTCGCCCGGGCACGCTGTTCGTCGACATGAGCTCGTCCGAGCCGCTCCGCACGCGCGCCCTCGCCGAGGTCGTCGACGCGGCCGGATCGCGCCTCATCGACGCCCCCGTCTCGGGCGGCGTCAAGGGAGCCGTCGCCGGCACCCTCACGATCATGGTGGGCGGTGCCGAGGAGGATCTCGCCCGCGCCGTCGGCGTGCTGGAGGTGCTCGGCAAGCCCGCCCTCATCGGCGGCATCGGCGCCGGGCACGCGCTCAAGGCCATCAACAACCTCATGTCGGCCGCGCACCTCTG
Source organism: Herbiconiux sp. (assembly GCF_023264895.1). Lineage (GTDB taxonomy): Bacteria > Actinomycetota > Actinomycetes > Actinomycetales > Microbacteriaceae > Herbiconiux. The sequence goes on from NZ_JAHFUY010000019.1 coordinate 26,495, forward strand.
GGTGACGAGCGAGGCGATGCTCACGGGCATCGAGTTCGGTCTCGACCCGAACGTCATGCTCGAGGCCATCAACACCTCGAGCGGGCGCAGCGGATCGACGCAGCTGAAGTGGCCGAACTTCATCGTGGGCGAGACCTACGACTCGGGCTTCGGGCTGAGCCTGATGCTGAAGGACATGAAGATCGCGACCGGACTCGCCGAGAGCCTCGGCGTGCCGCATACGCTGAGCGACAAGGCCGTGGAGCACTGGAGCGCCGCGAGCGGCGACCTGGGCCCCGCCGCCGACCACACCGAGGTGGCGCGCTGGCTGCGCGAGCGCGAGAACGAAGGGAGCGGCAAGTGACCGACGAGACTGGCAAGGCCGAGACCCGCAAAGCCGACATCCGGCGCGAGTACGAGGAGTCCCACGGGGAGTGGGACGGCAGCACCCAGGCCGTGCTCGACCTCGACCCCGAGTTCCTCGCCGCCTACTCCAAGCTCGCGGGCGTGCCCGCGAAGGTCGGCGCACTCCCGGAGAAGGTGCAGCACTTCGTGCGCCTCGCCGTGGCGGCGAACTCGACCCACCTCTACCTGCCGCCCGTGCGCGGTCACATCCGCCGTGCCCTCGCCGCCGGAGCGACCCCCGAGGAGGTCATGGAGGTGCTGGAGTGCTGCGCCACCCTCGGCATCCACTCGATGAACATCGGCGTGCCGATCCTCGTCGACGTGCTCGAGCAGGAGGGCAAGCGCACCGAGGCCGCCGAGCTCGACGAGTACCAGGAGCGGCTGAAGGCCGAGTTCACCGAGAAGCGCGGCTACTGGCACTCGTTCTGGAACGAGATCCTCGAGCTCGCACCCGAGTTCTTCGACGCCTACACCGAGTTCTCCTCGGTGCCCTGGGTGAGCGGCACGCTCGAGCCCAAGGTCAAGGAGTTCATGTACATCGCCTTCGACACGGCGGCGACGCACCTCTACACCTCCGGCCTCCGCCTCCACATCGAGAACGCGGTGCGCTACGGCGCCACCGCGGCCGAGATCGTGGAGGTCATGGAGATCGCGGCGACCCTCGGCATCCACGGTGTCTTCGAGGCCGCTCCCATCCTCGTCGAGGAGGCGCGGAAGCTCTCATGACCCCCGACACCACCCCCTACGAGCTCAGCGACGGAACCGCAGCGCGCTTCCGCGAGCTGCTCGGCGACGAGGCGGTCGTGACCGACCGCGCGGGCCGCGACGAGTACTCCGATCCGTACTGGGTCAAGGGCGACCGCACCTACGACTCCTCCGCCGTGCTCTACCCCACGAGCACCGAGGAGGTGCAGGCCGTCGTGCGCCTCGCCGACGAGCTCGGCGTGCCGCTCTGGGTCTCGTCCCAGGGCCGCAACAACGGCTACGGCGGCCCCTCGCCGCGCGTGGCCGGATCGGTGCTCGTGAGCCTCCGCCGCATGAACAAGGTGCTCGAGATCAACGCGCAGCTCGCCTACGCCGTGGTGGAGCCCGGCGTGAGCTGGATGGACCTGCACGCGGCGATCGCCGAGGCCGGGCACGACGACCTCCTCATCTCGGTACCCGACCTCGGCTGGGGCTCCGTGGTGGGCAACTCGCTCGACAGCGGCATGACCTACCTGCCGCTCGGCGTCGACTTCCAGGCCCCCACCGGCATGGAGGTCGTGCTCGCCGACGGGTCGCTGCTGCGCACAGGCATGGGCGGCATCCCGAACTCGAAGTCGTGGCACGCCTACAAGCGCGGCCTCGGCCCGTCGCTCGATCCGCTGTTCGTGCAGTCGAACTTCGGCATCGTCACGAAGATGGGCTACTGGCTCATGCGGATGCCCGAGGCCTACGCACCGCTCTTCCTCACCGTGCCACGCGACCACCAGCTCGAGCAGGCCATCGACATCCTCCGCGAGCTCCGGCTCGACGGCGTCATCCGCGGTGTGCCCGTGATGCAGAACACGCTCACGCTCGCCTCGCACTTCCCGGAGCTGCTCGGCCAGATGCAGGCCGGCGGAACCCTCGGCCCCGAGCAGCTCGACGAACTCGCCGACATCTCGGGCGTGGGCCGCTGGGGCATGCGCACCGCGGTCTGGGGTGACGAGGTCGTCGTGGCCCGGCACGTGGAGAAGATCACCGAGGCCTGGTCGGCGATCGAGGGATCCCGGGTCGACCACCACCGCACCTACCTGCGCGACGAGTGGGACCAGATCGAGCACTTCGTCGACAAGGTGCAGGCGGGCATCCCGAACCTCGACATGCTCGAGTCGCTGCCGCCGGACTTCGGTCACGTGGGCTTCTCGCCCGCCGTGCCCCTCGTCGGCTCCGAGATGCGGAAGGTCATGGACACGCTCGAGGAGATCGTGACCCGCGACACCGGCAACAGCTTCCTCGTGGGCATCTGCGTCTCGAGCGAGCGCAGCGCGCTCGTGGTGAGCGGCTTCGGCTTCAACACCGCCGACGTCGACGAGACCCGCAACGCCTACGCCACCGTGAAGACGATGATCCGGGAGGTGGGCAAGCTCGGCTACGGCGAGTACCGCGCCCACCTCGACTTCATGGAGGAGGCGACCGCCGAGTTCTCCTTCGGCGACCACGCCTACCGCCGCTTCGTGGAGCGGATCAAGGACGCCGTCGACCCCAAGGGCATCCTCTCGCCCGGCCGGCACGGCATCTGGCCGTCCTCCCGACGAAAGCCCTGACCCTCCACCCACCTCTTCCCCACTTCCCCACTTCCCCAAGGAGCAACGATGCCCCAGGTCTCCGACGCGGATCTCTCCGCCCTCCGTTCCGAGCTGAACGGCCCCCTGTTCGAGCGCGGCGACGAGGGCTACCAGCCCGAGATCGACGGCTTCAACTCGCTCTCGCCCATGCGGCCCGACTACGTGGTGGGCGCCACCTCGGAGGCCGACGTGCAGGCGGCGGTGCGCTTCGCCGCCGCGCACGGCCTCGAGGTGAGCGTGCAGGCCACCGGGCACGGCTCCTACCGGGGTGTCGACCACGGCGTGCTCATCCGCACCCACCGGCTCGACTCGGTGACGGTCGACCCGGCGGGGCCGACGGGGCCGACGTTCACGATCGGGGCGGGAGCGCGCTGGATGGGGATCCTGCCCCACCTCGGCGAGCACGGCCTCGCCGCGGTGACCGGCTCCTCCCCGAGCGTGGGAGCCGTGGGCCTCGTGCTCGGCGGGGGCATCGGGCCGCTCAGTCGCACGCTCGGCTGGGCCGCCGACCGCGCCGTGTCGTTCCGCGTGGTGATCGGCGACGGATCGGTCGTGGTGGCGAGCGCCGAGAGCGAGCCCGACCTGTTCTGGGCGCTCAAGGGCGGCAAGGTCGGCCTCGGGATCGTCACGGAGCTCACTCTCGAGGCGCTCGAGCTCACCGAGATCTACGGCGGCGGCCTGTTCTTCGCGCAGGAGGACATCGCCACCGTGCACCGCGCCTGGCTGCCGTGGGCGAAGAGCCTGCCCGAGTCGGCGAACACCTCCATGTCGATCGTGCGGCTGCCGCCCGTCGGCGTGCCCGAGCCGCTGGCCGGGCGCACGCTCGCGCACGTCCGCTTCGCCTACGTGGAGCAGGGAGCCGACGCGGCCGCACTCTCCTCGCGGGGCGCCGAGCTGCTCGCCCCGATGCGCGAGGTGGCGCCGGTCTACATCGACGGCGTCGACGTCATGCCCTTCACCGACGTGGGCACGATCCACGCCGAGCCTTTCGGCCCGCTGCCCATCTGGGAGCGCGGCGAGTTCCTCGATGACATCGACGAGACCTACGTCGAGCGCATCCTCGAGCACGCGGGCGGTGATGTCGAGGCGCCCTTCGCCAACGTCGAGACGAGGCTCCTCGGCGGCGCCATCGCGCGCGACGCCGCGCTGCCCAACGCGATCGGCGGTCGCGGGGCCCAGTTCTCGCTGCTCACCATCGCGGCCGTCATCCCCGGGGTCAACGACCAGGCGCTCCCCGTGGCCGGTCCCGCCCTCTACGACTCGGTGGCCGACTACTCGCACGACGAGATCAACTACAACTGGGCCGGGCACCCGAGCCCCGAGGTCTTCGCGCGGCTGTGGCCCGCCGACATCGCAGCCCGGCTCGCCCAGGTGCGCGAAACCTACGACCCGGCGGGCGTCTTCGCCTACGGGAACTGACAGAGACCCACCTACGACCGCGTACGCGTAGACCACGTACGCGTAGACCACGTACAAGAGGAGTGCACGCATGACCAGCATCGCCGGACGGGTGGCCGTCGTCACCGGCGGCGCCAGCGGCATCGGCCGCGGCATCGCCGAACAGCTGATCGCCGAGGGCGCGCAGGTCGTGATCGCCGACGTGCAGCAGGATGCGCTCGACGCGACGGCCGCCGAGATCGGCGCCACGGGCATCCGCGTCGACGTCACCGACCCCGCGAGCGTCGAGGCGCTCGCCGCCGAGGTGATCGAGCGGTTCGGCTCGGTCGGCATCGTCGTGAACAACGCGGGCATCGGAGCGCTCGGGCGCCTCGCCGACCTCTCGCTGGCCGACTGGAAGTGGATGATCGACGTCAACCTGTGGGGCGTCATCCACGGCGTCACCACGTTCCTGCCGCTCCTGAAGGCGAACCCGGATGGCGGCCACATCGTGAACACCGGATCGATGGCCTCCTTCTCGCCCATGGCGGGCGGCGGGGCCTACGCCGTCACGAAGTACGGCGTGGCCGCGCTCACCGAGGCGCTCGCGATCGAGCTCGAGGAGGACGGCGTGCCCGTGCACGTCACGCTCCTCGCGCCCGGCACCGTGCGCACCAACATCAAGAACAGCACCCGCAACCGTCCGGCCGAGCTCGCGGGCGGGCTCGCCGACGTCGACATCTCGGAGGGCGTCGCCGCCGACCTCCGCTGGATCGACCCGATCGAGGCGGGGCGGATCGTGACCCGTTCCATCCGCAACGACGATCTGTACGCGCTCACGCATCCGGACTGGTGGCACATCGTCGAGGGGCGGCAGACCGCCATCCGCACCGCCTTCGAGAAGTACCCGGTCGAGGATGCTGCAGCACTCTCGGCGGCTCCGTCGGCGGCTCCGGTGGTGGCGTCATGACCACGTGGCGGGGGCGCGCCGGTGTGCTGCGCGCGATCAAGGAGCCGTTCTCCATCGAGGAGGTCGACCTGCTGCCGCTCGATCCGCACCGGGTCGTGGTGAAGACCCACGCGAGCCCGTTCTGCTCGACCGACGTGAAGAACTGGAAGGGCAAGCTCTACAAGATCCCGCCCACCATCCTCGGTCACGCCTCGATCGGCGAGGTCGTGGAGGTCGGCTCGGCCGTCTCCGGCGTACGCGTGGGGCAGCGCGTCGTCGTGCCGGGAACCCCCGAGTGCGGCGTCTGCTACTACTGCAGCATCGGCGAGCCGTGGCAGTGCGGCGAGCTGTTCGATCTCGGTGGCATCTACCCCGACATCGCCGCGGGCGACGACGGTGCGCGCATCTCGTGCGCCGGCTGCGTGGGCGGCTACGCCGAGTACATGTCGATCTCGGGCAACCAGGTGTTCCCGGTGGAGTCTGATCTCGACTCCGACGTGCTCTCGATGCTCGGCTGCGGCATCTCGACGGGGGTCGGATCGGTGTTCAACGTCGCACAGGTGCAGCCGGGGGAGTCGGTGGCCATCGTGGGTGCCGGGCACCTGGGGCTCTGGATGCTGCAGGCCGCGCGGCTCGCGGGAGCGGGCAGCATCACGGTCGTGGAGCCGCACGCCGAGCGGCTCGCGCTCGCCGGTTCGCTGGGCGCGGATGTGCTCGTCGATCCGGGCTCCACGCCCGAGGAGGCCGCCGAGGCGCTCGCCGCCGTGCGGGCCGCCACCGGGGGCCGGGGTGCCGACGTGGTGCTCGAGGCCGCGGGCCCGGCGGTCTCGCAGGCCTTCGCCGTGCAGGCGTCGCGGCGGGGTGGCCGCACGGTGCTCACGGGCTTCGAGATCGGTGGGGCCACGCTGCCGCTGCCGCAGGTCGAGACCGCGCTGCAGAGCCGGCGCATCCTGAGCTCGCAGAACGGGCAGGTGCACATGAAGAGCGACCTGCAGCGCTACACGGGGCTGCTCGAGCGGGGACTGCTCGACGCGGCGCCGATCCTGACGCGGCGCTACCCGCTCGAGGAGCTCGACCTCGCACGTGATCGCTCGGGGAGTCTCGACGACGTGTGCGGGGTGATCGTCTTCGACCACTGAGGTCGCGGGCTCTCGCGCCCGGGTCTTTTCTGGGTGGCGCCCGCGAGCGGTTCGGGCTCGGGCGGAGCACACTCGTCCCATGCGCATCGTCATCGTGGGAGCCAGCGGCAATCTCGGAACGGCACTGCTCCGGCGGGCCCTGCCGGAGCCGGAGGTGCAGCTCGTGGGGGTGTCCCGCCGGCGACCGGCCGACGAGGCGCCCTACTCGGCTGCGGAATGGCATCCGCTCGACATCGCCGAGGGCGGTGCCACCGACCGGCTGCGCGCCGTGTTCAGCGGTGCGGATGCCGTGGTGCACCTCGGCTGGAAGCTGCAGCCCAACCATGACGAGCCCGAGATGGCCCGCACGAACGTGCACGGCACGGCAGTTGTGCTCGACGCGGCTGCGGCGGCAGGGGTGCCGCACGTGCTCGTGGCGTCGTCGGTCGGGGCCTACAGCTTCGGGCCGAAGCACGCGCGGGTGTCGGAGGACTGGCCGACGGGTGGGGTGCACACCTCGCACTACGCGAGGCACAAGGCCATCAACGAGCGGCAGATGGATGCCTTCGAGGCTACGCACCCGTCGATTGTGCTCACGCGAATGCGGCCGGGGCTCGTGTTCCAGCCGGATGCCGCGCGGGAGATCGCGCACCTGTTCGCCGGCCGGCACATCCCGGTGCCGCTGCTCGCGCTCGTCAAGCGGCTGCCCGTGCTGCCGCTGCCCACCTCCCTCATCTCGCAGGCTGTGCACGCCGACGACGTGGCGGATGCGTTCTGGCGTGCCATCGAGCGGCGTGCGGGCGGGGCGTTCAACATCGCGGCCGAGCCGGTGCTGGGGCCATCGGAGGTGGTGGGGGCGTTGGGGATCCCGCGCACGGTGCCGTTGCGTCGTCAGGTGCTGAGGGCGATCGTGGACGTCTCGTGGCGGCTGCGGCTGCAGGCGTCGGACCCGGGGTGGATCGACATCGCCACGTCGGTGCCCGTGATGTCGACGGCGCGTGCTCGGGCGGTGCTGGGGTGGGAGCCGACGGTGTCGTCGACGGCGGCGCTGCGGTCGCTGGTGGATGCACTCGGGGTGAATCGGGGGCATGAGCCTTCGCCGTCGTTGGGGGCGTGAGCGGCTGAGGGGATAGGCTGCCGCGCGCTTCGCGCTTGCCTTCGATGGGCGTGGTTCGGTTTTCAGGAGCCGGTGTCGGTGGGTACTGATTGAATAAAGCTCATGAAGACGACGTTCGGATCACCTCCCGGGGCACCCCTGGATGCTCTCGAGCGTGCGATCTCGGATGAGGTGGCGGGCTTCGCTCGGGATGATCGGAAGATCGCGAGGCTGCAGGCCCGGCAGGCGCGGCGGTTGGCGCGGGCGGTCGGGTTGGCGGAGTCTCGGGCGGAGTTGCTGCAGGGTGGGTTGACGCCGAAGGCGCGCGAGTGGGCTCGCCGGTCGCTGCGGGCCGAGGTGGCGTGCGCTACCCGGCGTTCGGAGGGTGCGGTGTCGCGTCTGATCGCGGATGCGGAGGCGTTGGTGGCGGATCTGCCTTCGACGCTCGCCGCGCTCGAGGCGGGCGAAGTCTCCTACGCCCACGCCCGTTCGGTGGTGATCCATGCGGGCTCGCTCCCGATCGAGGCGCGTGGCGCATTCGAGCACGCGGTCCTGCCGCAGGCGCGGGAGAAGAACCCGGCCCGCTTCGACGACGTGGCCCGGCGTCTGCGTGAGGTGCATCATCCCGAGTCGATCACCCGCCGAGCGGTGCTCGCCCGTGAAGAGCGTGCCGTCTGGTTGGACGCGGAGCGGGACGGAATGGCGACCCTCCATCACCATCTGCCCGCAGTGGACGCGCTCGCGATCCACGACATCATCGACCAGGCGGCCCGCGCCGCACGGAGTGACACTGAGCCGCGCACGCAGGCGCAGCTGCGCTCGGACATCCTCGCCGACCGAATTCTCGGCCGCTCCGATGGCCTGGCTGGCTTCGTGCCGAGCGTGATCGTGACGGTGCCGGCGCTGGTGCTGGCCGGGTGCGAATCGGCACCCTCCACGTCGCCCACGTTCACCCCACCCAAGTGCCCGTCGTTCATCTCCACCCCGCCCACTTGCACCCCGGCGGACTCACCTGCGGAGTTGCACGGGTACGGCCCCATCGACCCCGCGACTGCCCGCCGGATCGCCGCGTCGGCGCCCACGTTCCTCCGCGTGCTCACCCACCCGGTCACCGGCGACGTCATCGAGGCCGCCGGACGCTATCGCATCCCCACCGCGCTGCGTGAGGTGCTGGTCGTGGCAGACCAGCACTGCCGGTTCCCCGGCTGCGGTCGCCGGGCCGCACGGTGCGAACTCGATCACACCGTGGACTGGGCGCACGGAGGCCGGAGCGTCGCCTCGAACCTCGCCCATCTCTGCACGAGCCACCATCACCTCAAACACGACGGTGGCTGGCAGGTGACCCGCCCACCCGACACCGGGCCCGCATCCCGCGCCCTCGAATGGCGATCACCTCTCGGCGCCACCTACCGCACCAATCCACCCGGAGCGGCCCTTACCGCTGGGCACATCGCCGACCCGCCACCCTTCTGATGCGCCGAATGATGCACCGACGGGTGCCGAAGGATGGCGGGCGCGATGGGCGCCAAAGGCGCGGCGGGATCGCCGGCGGGTCAGGCCTCGTCGCGGTACTTGGCCGGCCAGACGCCGTGGCGGCCGGGGGAGAGGATGCCCTTGGGGTCGACCGCGTCCTTGATCGCCTGGGTGAAGCGACGGTAGGCGTGGTCGCCGAAGGAGTACTGCTCCGAAGCGAGGTCCATGAAGTCGAGGTGCGCGCGGTACTCGCCGTAGCCGAGCGCCGCGACCTCCTCGATCAGGATCTTCACCGTCTCGAACGTGCGCGCCACATCCTCGGCATTCGTGCGATCGAAGCTCACCGAGCTCACGATCATCGCACTCCGATCATTGGTCGGGAAGATCGCGCACACGAAGTTCGTGCCCGTGCGCTCGATCACCCGTGCCTTGATCCGGTCGACGACCTCCACGACCTCCGCACCCTTCAGCGGCACGATCGGCGAGAAGCCCACGTGCCCGACCCAGTCGGGCATCTGCTCCATCATCTCCATGGTGGGGATGCCCGCCGAGATCTTCTGCATGAACGTCGAGATCTCATGCCAGTTCGACGCCCCGAACCGGCCCAGCTCATCGATCCGCGACCCCTCGATCGCCGACCAGGCCTCCCGGATCCGCGCGAGATGATGATCGATCACCGGCCCGTCACCCCACAGCGCCGTGCGCACACCCCAGCGACCGATGCCCGTGGCATCCGCCAGCGCATCGAGCCTGTCCTCCGACCACGTCGCATCCGCCCCCGGGAACATGCCCATGTGCTCCGGGAACTGCGTGCCCATCGTGATGAGGTTCTGCAGATTCGGCACCCCGCGGATGACACCGTCGAGCCGGAGCTCCCGGATGATGTCGATCGCCTGCGCCAGCTGGTGGTCACGCGGCACCGAGAGGTAGAGCGGCGCGTACTCCCGCGGCCGCCGCATGAGCCACACACCCATGCGCGTGACGATGCCGTAGTTCGACTGCGTGAAGAGCGGATCGAGCGTCGGACCGAGCCCTCGCTTGTAGACGTGCCACGACTTCGAATCCGGGATCGCCCCCATGCCCGTGCGCAGCAGCGAACCGTCGGCGAGCACGACCTCCATGCCCGTGGGCGCCTGGAAATCCGAACCGAGCGGCAGGTAGGTCATGCCGTTGTCGAGCGAGTTGCCGATGATCGAGCCCCACCCGATGTCCGGCACCGAGAGCATGAGCTCGTCACCCAGCTCGTGCAGCGCCGCGTGCAGATCGAGCCAGCGCACCCCGGGCTCCACCACCGCGTAGGCGAGCTCGGTGTCGATCTCGAGGATGCGGTTCATCTGCCGTAGGCTGATCAGCACCGAACCGGCCACCCGCGGCGACGGCCCGCCGTAGCCGTTGTTGCGGCCCTGCGACGAGGTCCACACCGGCACCTCGTAGCGGCCGGCGATCCGCACGATCTCCTGCACCTGCTCCACACTCGTGGGGAAGACGACCGCCGACGAGTCGTAGGTGCGGTCGTCGTGGTGCCAGTACGGGTCGCGGAAGGTGTCGCGCTCCTCCTCGGTGAGCAGGATGTTCTCGCGGCCGACCACCGCGACGAGCTCGTCCCGCGCGGCGTCCGGCAGCGTGGCGGGCGCCGGATGACGGGTGCTCACGCGCGCGCAGCCGAACCGGCCGCCGAGCTGTCGCCCGCGATCCCCGTCGTCACGGCGGCCGCCGCGTACTCCTCCTCGGAGACCTCCTCGAGCCACACCGTGTCGCCGAGCGTGATGGCCGTGTGCCCGAGCAGCGACTCGGCGGTGCCGCCGTGCCAGTGCCGCTCTCCGGGCTCGATCCAGACCGTGTCGCCCTCCGAGATGAGCTGCGGCACCCCGTCCGCACCGGCCACGAAGCCGCGACCGCGGAAGACCTGGAGGATCTGCCCGTGCGAGTGGTGGTGCCAGTACGTGCGCGAGCACGGGGTGAACAGCACCGTGTTGATCTTCACGTCGGCGCGATCCGTGATCACCGGATCCTGGAGCACCTGCCCCGTGAACGTGCCGCTGGCAGTGATGGAGGGGGCACCGGATCGGCCCGAGATGATGCGCATGTCGCTCTCTTCCGTGAACATCGTCGTCCAGATTGTCAGACAGTACTATAGCTCTCAGTCGAGGCCTGAAACTAGTTGTAGCTGTTGTAACTAAATGCTAGCATCGGCGACACCGCGGGTCCATGCCCGCATCCGAGTCAGCGCAAAGGGGCGAGACATGACTGCAGTCGAGACCAGCACGGAAGAGATGAGCACGGACGGGCCCAGCAAGGGCGAGTTCCGCGACGTCATGGGACGGTTCGCGAGCGGCGTGACCGTCATCACCACGAACTTCGAGGGAGAGGACCTCGGCGCCGCCGCGAGCGCCGTCTCGTCCCTCTCGGATGAGCCGCCGAGCCTGCTCATCTGCCTCAACGTCACCTCCACGACGGCGCAGGCCATCGTGAAGAACGGCACCTTCGCCGTCAACGTGCTCGCCGAGGACTCCGCACCCATCGCGCAGCGCTTCGCGAGCAAGGCGCCCGACAAGTTCGCCTCCATCGCCTTCGAGCGCGGCCACGCCGACGTCCCGCTCATCGCCGGAAGCATCGCCCACTTCGAGTGCGTGGTCGACGAGACCGTGCGCGGCGGCACCCACCTCGTGTTCCTCGCCCGCGTGGTGAGGGTCTCCTCGAAGCCGGGAAACCCGCTCGCCTACTTCCGCGGGTCCTTCGGCCGCATGGAGACGGCCCCGGATGCCGCAGCGCTCCACGCCGTGCGCGACTACGTGGTGGCGGCGGTGACGGATGAGACGGTGCCGCTCGACGCCGAGAGCATCGCGGCCGAGCTCGAGATCGAGGTGGGCCGCACGTTCCAGGCGCTCGTCGCCCTCTGCAACGAGGGGCTCGTGCGCCGCGCCGGCGGCACCTTCGAGGTCGAGCCGGTGCCGGACGAGGTCATCTACGACTACTACGCCGCCAAGCTCGCGATCGAGGTGGGGGCTGCCGCCCAGACCGTCGGATCGGTCGAGCCCGAGCAGCTCGCGGAGCTCCGCCGGCTGCTCGACGAGACCCTCGGGTTCAGCGTCGACGAGCAGTTCAGCGACCCCAAGGGCTGGATCCGCGCGAACGCGGACTTCCACGAGTACCTCGTCGGCCTGGCCGGCAGTGTCATCCTCACCGAGACCTACAAAGGGCTGCAGCTGCCCGCCCTCGAGCAGCGCTCGATCAAGCCCTCGACGAAGGCCACGACCGTGCTGCACGACGACCATCGAGCCATCGTGGAGGGCTACGAGAGCGGCGACGTCGAGCTCGTGCTGCGCACCCTCACGGCCCACGCCCGCCGCCCGCAGGAGATGCGGGCGGGCGACGCCGGGGCCTGAGTCCCGGCGCCGGCCCCAGGCCGCGCCATGGCTGCATCCTGCCTCACATCACCATGCCGCCGTTGGAGTTGACGGTCTGCCCGGTGATGAACTGCGCCTCGTCGCTGCAGAGGTAGACGATGGTCGCGGCCATCTCCGAGGCCGGCACCACGCGCGCGATCGGCTGCAGCGCGACCATGCTCGCGAGCAGCTCCTCGTCGTCGGGCAGCATCGCGGTCTTCGTGGCGGCCGGGGCCACAGCATTGATCCGGATGTTCTCCGACCCTACGAGGGCCGCGATCGCCCGGGTCATGCCCAGCACCCCGGCCTTCGAGGCGGGGTAGGCGGCGGCGAGCGGATACGGCGCGAGCGCGCCGACGCTCGAGATGGTGACGACGGCGCCGCCCCGGCCCTCGTTCTTCCGCAGCAGCGGCAGCGCGGCGCGCACGCAGTAGAAGGTGCCGGTGAGGTTGACCCGGATCACGAGATCCCACGCGGCGTCGTCGATGGTCGACGGATCGGGGTCGCTGTTGCGGTCGGAGAGCCGCCACGGCGCATCCGAGATGCCGGCGGCCGTCACGAGCACGTCGAGCCGGCCGTGGTCGGCGGCGACCCGTTCGAACGCCGCGTTCACCTGGGCGCTGTCGCCCACGTCGACCGCCTGCGTCACGACTTCGTCGACACCGGCCCACACCGCGTCGAGCGCGTCGGCCGAGAGGTCGAGGGCGTAGAGGACGGCGCCTTCGGCGACGAGGCGTTCGACGACGGCCCGGCCGATGCCCGACGCGGCTCCCGTGACGACGGCGATCCGGCCGGGGAAGCGGCGGGCTCCCCAGGTCTCGACATCCGCCGCCCCGACTCGGACGGTCGTGGTCGCGGGGGTGGTCTCTTCGTGGTTCGGCATCGTCGCCCTCCAGGGTTGCAATATGTCTGATTGTCGTACAACAATGATGCCGATGGTAGACGCGCCTCCCGCGCCGACGCCAGCATCCGCAGATTTCAAAGGAGAGATCGAACGTGCACACCTTCCCCAGGCCCCGGGCGGAACGACTCTCCGTCGAGCGTGACCACGTCGAGGCCACCTGCCCCGAATGCGGCGGCACCGACATCGCCAGCTACCGCGCCCTCAGCGAGGGCGGGTGGTGGACGGTCGTGAAGTGCCAGGACTGCCTCGCCTCGCTCGAGCGGACCCCCGCGCCGGCGCTCGGGTCGTTCGTGCCGCTCGGCACGACCGTCGCGAACACCCCGAGCACCACCCCTACCGCCACCGCAGGAGGCCGCGCATGATCGGCGTGGATGTCGGCGGCACGTTCACCGACGTCGTCGCGATCCGCGACGGCAAGGTCACCGTCACGAAGGTGCCCTCCGGCCGCACCGACCCGGCCGGCTCGGTGGTCGAGGGCGCCCGGCGCCTCGGCGTGGAGGGCAGCGCCGTGTTCAACCACGCGAGCACCATGGGCCTGAACGCCGTGCTCGAGCGCCGGCTGCCGAAGATCGCCTTCCTCACCACCGAGGGCTTCCGCGACGTGCTCGACCGCGGCTCGGTGCACCGGCCGCTCGCGGCGCAGACCGACCCGTCGTGGCGGCGCACCTTCGGCGACGCGGCCCGCCCGCTCGTGCCGCGCTACCTCCGCCGCGGCATCGTGGAGCGGAAGACCGCCGACGGCGGCACCCTCATCCCGCTCGACGAGGCGCAGGCCCGGCACGAGCTCGAGATCCTCAGCCGGATGGACATCGACGGCGTCGCCATCTGCCTGCTCAACGCCTACGTCGACGACAGCCACGAGCTGCGCCTCCGCGAACTCGTGCGCGAGGTGCTCGGCGGCGACGTGGAGGTGTCGATCTCGTCGGCCACCTCCCCGCTCGCCAAGGAGTACGAGCGCGCCTCGACCACGGTGATCGACGTCATCATGAAGCTGCTCTTCAGCGACTACTCCGAGCAGCTGCAGGCGGGCCTCGGCGGCCTCGGCTTCGACGGCCAGCTGAACTTCGCCGACTGCGCCGCCAACCTGCTGCCCTGGCAGGAGGCTCTCGAGCGCCCCTTCCGCATCCTGTTCGCCGGCCCCGCCGCGGGCACCGTCTCGAGCGGCCACCTCGGAGCCGCGATCGGCCGCGCCGACATCCTCTGCGCCGACGTCGGCGGCACCTCCACCGACGTCTCGATCATCGTGGGCGGTGCGCCGTTCGTGCAGAACACCTTCGAGATCGAGCACGACCTCATCATCAACGCCCTCTCCACCGAGGTGTCGAGCGTGGGAGCGGGCGGCGGCAGCCTCGTCACCGTCTCCTCCTCGGGCGGCATCCTCGTGGGCCCCGGCAGCGCGGGCGCCGAGCCCGGCCCCGCCTGCTACGGCCGCGGCGGCACCGAGCCGACGGTCACGGATGCCGCGCTCCTCATCGGCATCCTCGATCCGGCCGGATTCGCCGGCGGCGAGTTCGAGCTCGACCGCGAGGCCGCGCGCCGGGCGTTCGAGTCGCTCGACACCCCGGTGCCCTTCGACGAGCGGGTGCGCACGGCGTACCGGCTCGCGGTGGCGCACATGGCCGAGGAGATCCTCAACGTGGCCGTGCGGCACGGTGTCGACATCCGCGACTTCAGCCTCATGGCCTACGGGGCGGCGGGCGGCATGCTGCTGCCGGCCGCACTCGACCTGCTCCCGCTGAAGGAGGTCGTGATCCCGCCGCACCCCGGCCTCTTCTCGGCCATCGGTCTGCTCTCGGCCGACCAGGTCTACTACGAGGCCGAGAGCGCCTACGTGGTGTTCGGGCCCGAGAGCGCCGAGGGCATCGAGGCCGTCTACCAGCGCATGGAGGAGCGCCTCCGCGAGCGCCTCGGCGAGGCGGGCGAGGGGCTGCCGGTGCGCCGGAGCTTCGACGGCCGCCTGATGGGGCAGAGCTGGGAGACGCCGTTCGTGCAGATCCCGGAGGGCGCCATCACGGCCGAGACCATCGGCCGGGCCGTCGCCGGATTCCACGACACCTACGAGCTGCGGAACGGCAACCGCTTCGACGCGTTCCCCGTGGAGGGCGTGACCTACCGGGTCGAGCTCGTGGTGCCCTCGGAGAAGGTCGACTACACCCCGGCCGAGGCCCGCGATCCGTTCCCCGCCGTGCCCGAGGGCACCACGACGCTCAGCCATCTGACCGGCGAGCCGGTCGAGGCCGAGTGGTTCTCGCGGCCCGCCCTCGAGACCGGCGCGACCGTCACAGGTCCCGCCATCATCCGCGAGGAGCTCAGCACCACGTTCGTCGCCGCCGGGCAGTCCGCCGTCGTGGGCCGCTGCGGCGAGCTCATCATCACCACGAGGAGCGCATCATGACAGACACCATCTCCCGCCCGGCTCCGCGGGCGGCCTCGCAGATCCGCGACCTCGACGAGGCGGCCTTCCAGGCCCACTACGACTGCGACCGCTACACCGCCACCGTGCTCGGCAACCGCTTCGACTACCTCGTCGAGCACATGAGCGCGCGCCTGCTCACGGGCGCCTTCTCGCCCGTGCTGCGCGACTTCTACGACCTCGCCTGCACGATCGCGGGCCCCGCCGAGCTCGGCTATCCGGTGCCCGCCGCGAGCAACGGCATCGTGCTGATGGCCGGCACCACGATCGACGCCGTGCCGAACATGGTCGACGAGTTCGGCGCCGACCGGCTGCGCCCGGGCGACGTGCTCATCGCCAACGACCCGTACCGCACCGGCAACCACAACAACGACCTCGTCTTCACCCGGCCGGTCTTCGTCGACGGGCGGATCGTGGCCTACGTCACGCTCAACGCCCACCAGCTCGACATGGGCGGCACGGTGCCCGGCGGCTTCAGCGCCACCAAGCAGAACGTGTTCGAGAACGGCCTCGTGCTCTCGCCGCGCCTGCTCGTCCGTGAGGGCGTCAACGTGCCCGAGACCTGGAGCGTGATCTTCGACAACGTGCGCATGGCCGAGGTGCTCTACCCCGACATGAAGACCGTCTGCTCGAGCCTCGAGCTCGGCGAGCGGCTCGTGCTCGAGTCGATCGAACGCTACGGCCTCGGCGCCTTCCACGGCGCCATGCGCTACGCCACCGACGTGGCGGCGGAGCGGATGGCGCTCGGCATGGCCGAGCTGCCCGACGGAGACTGGGAGGCCGAGCACGGCGTCGACGCCGACGGCATCGACGACAGCGAGAGCTACCCCGTGCACGTCGCCATCCGCAAGCGCGGCGACCGCATCGAGGTCGACTTCTCGGGCACGCACCGGCAGGCCCGCACCTCGATCAACGCCACCGCGTGGGAGGTGAAGACCGCCATCGGCGTGGCCCTGAAGTACAACTTCGACCCCCGCGGCCGCTTCAACTCCGGGCTCTTCCGCAACATCGACATCGTCATCCCCGAGGGCAGCGTCGTCTCGGCGCTGCCGCCGGACGGCGCGGTGTTCCTCTACTTCGAGCAGAGCCAGGTCATCCTCGCCACCGTGCTCATCGCCCTCGAGAAGGCTCTCGGCGAGCGGGCCATCGCGGGCGACCGCGCCGGCACCAACCTGCACACCGCGTTCGGTGCGCATCCGGATGGCACGCCCTGGGTCTCGGCCATGCAGTGCGGCGGCGAGATCGGCCCCTTCGGCGCCAACCGGCACGGCGACGCCGACACCCAGTGCATGTCGTACCTCGCCAACGGCGTCGCCCCGTCGGTGGAGGCCATCGAGAAGGAGAGCCCCGTGGTGATGCTCCGGCACGAGCCCGTGGCCGACACGGCGGGGCCCGGCGTCAACCGGGGCGGCAACGCCATGCTCCGCGACACCCTCTGGCTCACGGATGCCGCGCACTCGATCATCGAGCTCCGGCACAAGTCGGTCACCGGCTTCGGCGTGCACGGCGGCGGCAGCGGCGTCAACGGCGGGGTGTGGATCTTCCCGCCCGACGCCGAGGGCGCGGCAGCCGTGCCCGGCACCGGGCGAGACTCGTTCGGCGGCGGAACCGCCTGGGCGGGCGTCATCGACCCCGAGTCGAACGCCCCGTCGGCCGAGGGGGAGTACGTGTACCCGTTCTCGAACGCCAACACGAGCACGAAGCAGTCGGTGCTCCGCTACATCACGAACGGCGCCGGAGGCTGGGGCGATCCGCTCGCCCGGGAGCCGGAGCGCGTGCTGGTCGATGTGCGCGACGAGTACGTCACGATCGAGGGTGCAGCGAGGCTGTACGGCGTCGTCGTGTCCGGTGACCCGCACGAGGATCCCGAGGGGCTCGTGCTCGACCTCGACGCCACCACCGCTCTCCGCCAGCAGCTCCGCGCCTTGTAAAGCCCCGGCGCACAGAGGGGTGGAATTCCCTCTGGTAATCGTGCACCGCGAGTGTATGATTACCCCATTGTCCGACAATTATTGTCCGACACTATGACAATGACGTCACCCAGAAAGCGAGCAATCACATGCAAAGACGCACCACAGCAGCTCTGCGTACCGCCGCCGTTCTCGCCTCCGTCGCCCTCGTCGCCACCGGCTGTTCCGCCGGCGGCGGTGAGTCAGGTGAAGGAGGATCGGGCGAGGAAGTCGCCCTCACCTACCAGACCCCCGACGGCCAGTGCGAAGCCGGCCCCACCGAGGGCGTCGACTACGACACCGCGAACGAGCTGATCCAGTCGTTCCAGGAGCCCTCCACCGGCCTCATCCAGACCGAGCCCCTGCCCACGCCCGTCGGGCCCGACTTCACGGTCGCCTTCCTCAACAACGACACCGCCGTGGCCGGCATCATGTACGCGAGCATGGAGCTCGCCGCCGACGCAGCCGGGGTCGAGCTCGTGAACGTGAGCACGGGCACCGACGCCCAGAGCATCAACAGCGCGCTGAACTCGGTCGTCGAGCTCGAGCCCGACGCCGTCATCTCGGTCGCCATCGACGCCACCTTCTACCAGGACCAGCTCGAGCAGCTCGAGGCCAAGGGCATCCCGGTCGTCTACGCCTCCCAGGGCAACGCCGAGGAGTTCGGCCTCGACGACACCCTCGGCGGGCTCAACGCCTCGCTCGTCAACGGCCAGGTGCTCGCCGCCGGCGCGGTGGCCTTCACCTGCGGCACTGGCGACGAGTTCGTGTTCTACAACGTGCCCGAGCTCACCTTCTCGGCCATCCAGCTCGAGGCGGCCCAGGAGTACCTCGCCGAGCTCTGCGCCGACTGCTCGCTCCGCGTGGTCGACATCTCGATCATCGACCCGAGCCCGGCCGACAAGATCGTGAGCGACCTGCAGTCGAACCCAGAGACCGACTTCTTCATCACCCCCGTCGACCAGTACCAGATCGGTCTCGGCGACAAGGCGCAGCTCGCCGGCCTCACCAACGCCTACGGCTTCGGCCAGTCGTCGCTGCCGCCGAACGTGCAGCAGCTCGCCGACGGCCTGCAGACCGCCGGCTTCGCCGTGGACCTCAACATGTTCATGTGGCTGCTCCTCGACGAGGCGTTCCGCAAGGCGCAGGGCGTCTACGAGCCCTACACCGACTGGGATGCCGTCAACCGCTCGGTCTCGCTCGTGCTGACCCCGGAGAACGCCGGCCAGTACGTCGCGGGCTTCGAGGCCTACCCGGGCATGGAAGACGACTTCAAGGCCCTCTGGGGCAAGTAGCAGCACCCGCGGCCGCCGGCCCAGCACCGGCCGGCGGCCACACCCCTCATCCGCACTAGAAAGCGAGCAATCACATGCAACGACGCATCACGAACGCACTCCGAGCCGCAGCGGTTCTGGGTGCGGTCTCCCTGCTGGCCGCAGGCTGTTCCTCCGGAGGAACCGACGGCGGCGGTGGCGGCGACGCGGCCGGCGGCGACGTCCCCCTGACCTACATGGCCGAGGACGGCTCCTGCGCCGAGGGCCCCGCCGAGGGCATCGACTTCGCCGCGGCCGACGAGGTCGTGAAGAGCTTCGAGACGCCGAACGAAGCCATCCTCGCCACCGAGCCCCTCAAGGAGCCGGTCGATCCGAACACCACCGCGGTCTACCTCAACAACGGCACCCCGGTCGCCGGGCTCTTCCAGGCCGGCCTCCAGGCCGCCTCCGAGGCCGCCGGCATCAAGTTCGTCAACGTCGACACCGGCACCGACGCGCAGAGCATCAACTCGGCGCTCAACTCGGTCGTCGAGATGAAGCCCGACATCGTCTTCGACCAGTCGGTCGACGCCCGCTTCTTCCAGGACCAGCTCACGCAGCTCCAGGACCAGGGCACCGCGATCGTCTACGGCGGTCAGCTCAACGCCGAGGAGTTCGGCCTGCGCGACTCGCTCGGCGGCGCCGGCAGCATCGAGGTCAACAGCGATGTTCTCGCGAATGCCGCCGTCCAGCTCACGTGCGGCACGGCGACCGAGTTCGTGATGTACTCCATCCCCGAGATCCCGGCCTCCGAGATCCAGAACGAGGCCGTGCCGGCCGCGCTCGCCGAGCTCTGCCCCGAGTGCACGCTGCGCATCGTCGACATCTCGATCGCCGACGCGAGCCCCGCCGACAAGATCGTCTCCGACCTGCAGGCCAACCCGCAGACGGAGTTCTTCATCTCGCTCGCCGACCAGTTCCAGATCGGCCTCTCCGAGAAGGCGCAGCTCGCCGGACTCACCAACGCCTACGGCGTGGGTCAGTCGTCGCTGCCGCAGAACATCCAGCAGATCGCCGACGGCACCGAGGTGGCGGGCTACGTGGTCGACTTCAACATGTTCATGTGGCTGCAGGTCGATGAAGGACTCCGCACGATGCAAGGCATGGAGGTCCCCTACCTCGACGGCGACTGGGAAGCCGCGGCCAAGGCGATCTCGCACATCGTGACCATCCGGAACGCCGACGAGTACCTCACCCCTGCGGGTTACGTGGCCCTCGAGGGCTTCGAGGACCAGTTCCTGGAACTCTGGGGCAAGTGATCCGATGACGAACGAGTCGACGAACGGGTCGCCGATGGGCGCCCCACCGCTGCTGAGCATCGAGGGGATGATCAAGGACTTCCCGGGCAACCGGGCCCTCGACAACGTCTCCCTCGAGGTCGCCAGCGGTGAGGTGGTCGCGGTGGTGGGCCACAACGGGTCGGGCAAGTCGACCCTGGTGAAGATCCTCGCGGGGGTCTACACCTCCGACGGGGGCACGGTGGAGCTGTCGTCCCAGGACGGCTTCGACACCGAGCTGCACATCATCCATCAGGATCTCGGCCTCGCCAACGAGCTGACGGGCATTGAGAACCTGGGCATCACGCACTACCACGGCGCCTCGTCGTTCGCCCCGTTCGACCGCAAGAAGGAGCGGGCCAAGGCGCGCGAGCTCATCGGCCGCTTCGGCGAGCCGTTCGACGTCGACATCCCCATCTCCAAGCTCGCCCCCGCCCAGCGCTCGATCATCGGCATCGCCCGAGCGCTGGACGGGTGGCAGCACCCCCGCAACGTGCTCATCCTCGATGAGCCCACGGAGGCGCTGCACGCCACCGAGGTGCGGGTGCTGTTCGACGCCGTGAAGAAGCTCGCCGCCGACGGCGCGGGCGTCATCTTCATCTCGCACCGACTCGACGAGGTGCTCGACCTCGCCGACCGCGTCGTCGTGCTCCGCGACGGGCGGAAGGTGGCCGACGAGCCCCGATCCGACCTCGACCACGACCGTCTGGTCTCCTACGTCACCGGCATCCCCGTGGGCGAGGCCGAGCACGGCGAGAACGCGCGGAACGCGGGGGAGGTGGTGCTCGACATCAAGGGCCTCACGGGCGAGATCCTCGATGGGGTCGACCTGCAGGTGCGCTCCGGCGAGGTCGTCGGTGTCGCGGGCGTGCTGGGCTCGGGCCGCGAGGCGCTGCCCGCCATGATCTACGGATCGATCGACGCCGACGTGGAGTCGTTCACCCTCGACGGGAGGCCCTACCTCAAGCGGTCGCCGCGGGAGAGCATCCGCCGAGGCACCGCGTTCGTGCCGGGCGACCGGGCGAAGTTCGGCTCGGTCAGGCCCATGACGGCGCGGGAGAACGTGACGCTGCCGGAGCTGAAGTCGATGACCGGTGCCGGAGGCGCCATCAACCTCAAGCGCGAGCGCGAGCACGCTCAGACGCTCATGCAGGAGTACGACGTGAAGCCGCCGCGTGCGGAGCAGGTGTTCGCACAGTTCTCGGGCGGCAACCAGCAGAAGATCGTGTTCGCGAAGTGGCTGCGCAACAAGCCCTCGCTGCTGCTCCTGGAGGAGCCGACACAGGGCGTCGACATCGGCGCCAAGCAGGCCATCTACGACGCCATCGATCGAGCGGCCTCCACGGGCGCCGCGGTGCTCGTGTGCTCGTCGGAGGCGAAGGAGCTCGTGCGCCTGTGCGACCGGGTGCTGGTGCTGCGCGATGGACGGATCGCCGCCGAACTGGCGGGCGACGAGCTGACGGAGACGCAGCTCGTCATCGAAGGCTATGGATTGAAGAGCGAGGACGAACTGTGAAGAAGACCGAAGCCATCCAGACGGTCGATCCGGCGGTCGCGGATCGCGGACCGGCGAAGAAGAACGGGGTGCTGGCGGCGCTGTCGTTCCGCAACATCAGCGCGATCTACATCTTCGTCGTGCTGTTCGCGATCTTCGCGATCATCACGCCGCGCACGTTCCTCACCCCGGGCACCTGGCTCGTGCTGCTGGACGCGCAGTCGATCACGGTGCTCGCGGCGATCGCGGTGCTCATCCCGCTCGTCAACGGCGTGTTCAACCTGGCGATCGGCGCGGAGGTCGGCTTCGCCGTCATCCTCGTGGCCGTGCTGCAGACGAAGCTCAACATGCCGTGGGGCCTCGCCATCGCGGTCGCGATCCTGATCGGGGCCTTCATCGGCCTCGTCTCGGGCCTCATCATCACCAAGGGCAAGATCGACTCGTTCATCGCGACCCTCGGCATGAGCTCGATCCTGCTGGCGGGCCTCGCGTTCCTCTCCGAGAACCGCCAGATCATCGGCCTGCAGGACGGCTTCCGCCTGTTCGCCACGGGGGGTCTGCCGCTCGTCCCCGACAACCCGAACTTCAAGCTCACGAACCCCGTGTTCATCATGCTGATCGTGGCGTTCATCGTCTGGTACCTGCTCGAGCGCACCCCCGTCGGCCGCCGCATGTACGCGGCGGGCTACAACCCCGACGGCGCCCGGCTCTCCGGTGTCAACGTCGGCCGGCTGCAGATCGCCTCGCTCGTGGCCGGCGGCATCATCGCCGCCCTCGCGGGTGTGCTGCTCGCCTCGCGCATCAACGCCGGTGACCCGACCGTCGGCCCGGGCCTCCTGCTGCCGGCGCTCACCGCGGTGTTCCTCGGATCGACCCAGTTCAAGGGCGGCCGGTTCAACGTGTGGGGCACCGTCATCTCGGTCTACGTGCTCGCCGTGGGCATCAAGGGCCTGCAGCTGCTCGGTGCGCAGAACTGGGTGAGCGACCTGTTCAACGGTGTCGCCCTGCTCGCCGCCGTCGGTCTCTCCCGCTGGGAGCGCACCGCCAAGCGCGGAAGCGCCATCAAGCGGGCGACGCCCAAGTTCGGCCGCGGCAAGTAACCCCTCCCACGAGTGGTCGGTTTCGGTCCCTAGAAGCAATTCTTGGGACCGATTCTGACCACTCGTGGGATGGAAGAAGCCCCCTCCACGTCGTGTGGAGGGGGCTTCTCGGCGTGCGGGCTAGAGCAGGTCGCGGCGGGAGACCTCGGCGATGGCGCTCCAGTCGGCGTCCTTGAGATCCGGATCAGCGAGGGCCGCGTCGAACACCTGGATGAGGGCCGGGAGCGTCGCCGCGGTCACGCCGCCGGCCTCCGCGACCTCCTGGGCGAGCCCCAGATCCTTCCGCCCGAGGGCGATGTGGAAGCCGGGCGGGGTGTACTCGCCGCGCGCGATCATGCCGCCGTAGCCGGAGTAGACGACCCCACCGAAGAGCGTCGACGAGAGCAGCTCGGTGAAGAGCTCGGGATCGACCCCCTGGCGCTCGGTCATCGCGACCGACTCGCCGATCGCCTGCATGGCGTGGATGATGTTGTAGTTCACCGCCGCCTTCACGGCGTTGGCGGCCGAGGGCCGCTCGCCGAGCCGCCAGGTGCGCTTGCCGAGCTCGGCGAAGTACGGCTCGAGGGCGTCGAGCGCCTCGGCCGGGCCCGCCGCCAAAATGTTCAGCTGGCCCGCGGCCGCCACCGGCGGGCGGCCGAGCACGGGGGCGCCCACGTAGGTGGCGCCCTCCGCGTCGAACGCCGCCACGAGCCGATCCGCCAGCGACGGGCTGATCGAGGCCATCACGACGTGCGTGCGGCCCTTCAGCGACCGGATGGCGGCCTCGTCGAGCACCGACTGCACGGCCTCGTCGTTGGCGAGCATCGAGAACGACAGCTCGGGCTCGAGGGCCTCGGCGGGCGTCTGGGCCCGCCGGGCCCCCGCGGCCACGAGCTCGTCGGCGGCACCGGGCGAGCGGTTCCAGACGACGACGTCGTGGCCGGCGTCGAGAAGGCGCCTCGCCATGCCCTGGCCCATCGAGCCGAGGCCGAGGAATCCGACCGTGGTCACGGTGTCGCTCGTCACGCTTCGCCGCGCCCCCAGGTGGTGTTGAGGTGCGACTGCGAGTCGCGCTCGAGGTTGAGCGGGCCGTCGATCGTGTAGTAGCGCTTGCCCGCCACGAGCAGCTCCTCGGCCGGGAACTTCGTGATGACCTCGCAGCCGTCGGCCGTGACCACGACCTCCTCCTCGATGCGCGCGGCGCCCCAGCCGTCGGCCGAGGGCCAGTAGGTCTCGAGGGCGAAGACGTTGCCCTCCTGCAGCACCTCCGGGTGGTCGAGCGAGGTGAGGCGCGAGAAGATCGGCTTCTCCCAGATCGACAGGCCCACGCCGTGGCCGTACTGCAGGGCGAACGCGGCCTCCTCGTCGGCGAAGCCGAACTCCTCGGCCTTCGGCCACACCTTCACGATGTCGGCGGTGGTGGCACCGGGCTTCACGAGGGCGATCGCGCGGTCCATGTACTCGCGGGCGCGGGTGTAGGCGTCGCGCTGGGCCGACGACGCCGAGCCGACCGCGAAGGTGCGGTAGTAGCAGGTGCGGTAGCCGTTGAACGAGTGCAGGATGTCGAAGAACGCCGGGTCGCCCGGGCGGATCAGGCGGTCCGAGAACACGTGCGGGTGCGGCGAGCAGCGCTCACCGGAGATCGCGTTCACGCCCTCGACGTACTCCGAGCCGAGGTCGTAGAGGGTCTTCGCCACGAGGCCCACGGCCTCGTTCTCGCGGACGCCGGGGCGGAGGAAGCGGTAGAGGTCCTCGTAGGCCGCGTCGACCATCGAGGCGGCCTGGGTGAGCAGGCGGATCTCATCCGGCGTCTTCACGCGGCGGGCCTCCATGAAGACCTGCTGGCCGTCGACGACCTGGATGCCCTCCTGCTGCAGGGCGAAGAGGATGGGCAGCTCGATCACGTCGACACCGAGCGGCTGGTTCGCGAGCCCGAACTTCTCGAGCTCGCGCTTGATCTTCTTGGCCACCTTCTGCGCGATCTCCGCCTCGGGCGGGAACGCGCCGCGGAGGGTGGAGATGCCGGCGCGGGCGCCGGACTCGAGCCGCGGCCGCTTGGCGCCCTCGTGCGGGGCGTTGGGGTCGGCATCCATCTCGGCCGTCGTGGTGTCGAGCCACGGGTTGTAGAGGGCGTGGTGCTTCGCCGCCGAGCCGAAGTCCCAGACGATCGGATCGGTGTTGCGCGTGAGCAGCGAGAAGCGGATGAGCTTGTCCATCGCCCAGGTGCCGATGTGGGTGGCGCTCATGTAGCGGATGTTGGAGAAGTCGAACGCGAGCACCGCACCGAGCGAGGAGATGTCGAGCTCCGCCTTCAGTCGGGCGAGGCGGGCGTCGCGCAGCCGATCCATGTCGACGCGCTCCTCCCAGTCCACGGCGTTGGTTCCGGTGGTGCCGGTGCTCTTCATCGAGTCCTCCTTGGGGTCGCGCCGACGATCTGGTCGCGCTGACGATCTGACTGGCTTGGCGGCGCCGCACTTTACACGCGTACAGCCCGACTTAACACTACAACACCGATCTCGCGTACGCTCGGGCTCTACTATGGAGACCATGCCGGACGGATTGGGCGCACGACTGCGCGAAGCACGACTGAAGCAGGGAATGAGCCTGCGCAGCGTCGCGCAGAGCCTCGGTGTCTCGGCTTCCCTCATCTCTCAGGTCGAGATCGGCAAGACGCAGCCCTCGGTCTCGACCCTCTACGCCATGGCGAACCACCTCGGGGTCTCGCTCGACGAGCTCGTGGGCATGCAGCCCGCGCCGGTGGCTCCCGACGAGGCGCCCGTGTCGATGTTCGGTCACACCGGCCCCGCCCTGCCCGACGTGCAGCGCGGCGCCGAGAACCCCGTGATCGAGATGGAGAACGGCGTGCGCTGGGAGCGGCTCGCGGCCGGCGCGGGCGGCCCCGTCGATGCGCTGCTCGTGACCTACGAGCCCGGAGCGTCGAGCTCGGTCGAGGGCAAGCTGATGCGGCACGCCGGCACCGAGTACGCCTACCTGCTCGAGGGCGAGCTCACCCTGCACATCGACTTCGACACCCACGTGCTCGGCCCGGGCGACTCGCTGCAGTTCGACTCCGTGCGCCCGCACCTCTACTCCAACCGCGGCTCGGTGCCGGCGAAGGGCGTGTGGTTCGTCTTCGGCCGCCGGCAGCAGAACCTCGCCATGCGCGATGCTCCGCAGGGGGAGTCCGGCGCTCCCGAGGGCGCGCCCGGATCGGCGGTCGACGTGCTGCGGCAGATGGACGGGCTCGGCGCCTAGCCCCCTCGAGGTGCCTGGCGCCGAGCCCGTCGTCGTCGTGTTGGCCGTTCGTGTCAGCTGCGGGTGTGCACCGCGGGCCGCGGCTCGGCGATCCACGGGTCGACGAGCGTCTTGATCTGCGTGGAGCGGCCCTCGAGCAGCGGCTGCAGCGCATCCTCGCCCACGGTGTCGAGCGGGATGACCTCGCTCGCGATGTCGGACCAGTCCGGCCGGGTGCCGAGCAGTCGCACGGCCTCGGGGAAGTCGGTCCGGTAGACGTGCGCGACGGTGCCGATGATCGTGTACTCGCTGAGCGTCCAGCGCCCGAGCGGCAGGGCGGGCTCGCCGCGCTGCACGCCCACGGGCACGATCGTGGCGCCGGGCTTGGCCGCATCGAGCACGGAGGCGAGGCCCGGGGCCGAGCCGCTGACCTCGAAGAACACGTCGATGTCCATGCCGAGCTCCTCGATCCGCTCGGCGAGGCTCGCGGTGCCGCCCTTCAGTGTCTCGGTCGCGCCGAGGCGCTTCGCGAGCTCGAGCCGGTCGTCGTTGAGGTCGACCACGAGCACCCGTGCGCCCGTGGCCGCGGCGGCGACCGTGATGAACGCGCCGATGCCGCCCACGCCGATCACCACGGCGTCCATGCCGGCGGCCAGGCCGCTCCGGCGCACGGCGTGCACCGCGATGGCCATCGGCTGGGTGAGCCCGAGGGTGTCGAGGGGGAGGCCAGAGTCGGAGGCGTCGAAGGTGATGGCGGCCGGCGAGATCACGTAGCCGGCGAGACCGCCGTCGTGGTGGAAGCCGATCGTGCTGTAGCTGCGGCACAGGTTGGTGCGGCCCTGGCGGCAGGGCTTGCAGTCGCCGCACGAGATGCCGGCGCCGCTCACCACGGTCGCCCCCACCTCGAGGTCGGTCACGCCGGGGCCGACGGCCGCGACGGTGCCGGCGAGCTCGTGGCCGAGGGCCACGGGAGGGGAGGCGAGCACGAGGCTGCGACCGAACTCGGTCGCGTCGCTGCCGCAGACGCCGCAGACGCCCACGCGGATGAGCACCTCGCCGGGGCCGGGCTCGGGCACGGCCAGCTCGTCGACCCGCAGGTCGCCGACGTCGTGCAGCACGACAGCGCGCATGGTCGCCTCCGGCACGAGGGAGTCCGGGACGGTCGTCACGCGAACGATCCGGACTCGATCGGCAGCTGCACCGCGGAGCGCTCCGCGATCATGCGGCCGAGGTGCTTCTCGTAGACCGCGACGTGGTCGGGGTGGTCGAGGTAGGCGTCGAGGCCCGCGGCGTCGTCGAGGATCGCGACGACCCCGTAGTCGGAGCCGGCCGGGCGGAGGTGCAGGTTGGGGCCCGCGGTGTACGACTTGATCTCGGGGATGCCCGTGGCCATCTCGGAGAGGGCTGCCGTGAGCGCGCTCACGTCGGCTTCCGTGACGTCGTCTTTCCAGCGGAATGCGGCGAGGTGGAGGATCATCGGTCTCTGCTCTCTTCGTCGAGGATGTCAAGCGACAATGTACATTGTGGGGCTCTGGCCTTCAATTTATCAGGGGATTGTGTGACGGTTGTACATCGTTGCTGTATTCTCGACAGCGTTGCCGATGAGGGCTGGAGGACACCGATGAGCGGACCGCGGATCGCCGTGCTGGGAGCCGGAGCGAACGGAGCCTCGATCGGAGCCGATCTCACGGCGGCCGGCCTCGACCCGGTGCTGATCGAGCAGTGGCCCTCTCACGTCGAGCGGATGCGTGCCGACGGCATCCGCATCATCACCCCCGACAGCGAGCTGCACGTGCGGCCCCGGGTGCTGCACCTCTGCGAGGTCGCCGAGCTCAAGCAGCCCTTCGACGTCGTGCTCATGCTCATGAAGGCCTACGACTCGCGGTGGGCCGCCGAGCTGATCCGGCCGTACCTGGCCGCCGACGGCCTCATGGCCGGCGTGCAGAACGGCATGACCGCGGGTGTCGTGGAGGACGTGGTGGGCGCCTCCCGCACCATCGGCACCGTGATCGAGTGCTCCGCCACCATGGACGAGCCGGGCGTCGTGCACCGGCACACGGGCGTCGACCGCTCGTGGTTCGCGGTGGGGGAGCTCCCGGGCGGGCCGGCCGGCCGCGCCGAGGAGGTGGCGGCCCTGCTGCGGCACTCCGGCACGGTGCAGCACTTCGACGACATCGAGGCGGCGAAGTGGATGAAGCTCGTCTCCAACAGCACGCTGCTCGTCACGAGCGCGATCCTCGGCTTGCCGATGCTCGACGCCCTGCACACGCCCGGGTACCGCGAGGTGATGGTGACCGCCGGAAACGAGGCGCTCGCCGTGGGGGCCGCCGCGGGGCATCCGGTGCTGCCCATCTTCGGGCTCACCCCCGACGAGATCGCCGACCCCGACCAGGTGGTCGAGATCATGACCGACAAGCTCTTCACCGGATTCGTGGTGCCGGGCGCCACCACCACCGTGCTGCAGGACTGGGTGAAGGGGCGGCACAGCGAGGTCGACGACCTCAACGGGCACGTCGTCGCGCGCGGCGCCGAGCTCGGGGTGCCGACGCCCGTGAACGCGGCCGTCGTGGAGCTCGCCCACGCCATCGAGCGCGGGGAGCTCGAGCCCTCGCCGGCGCACCTCGACGCGATGTCGCGGGCGCGCGGGTGACGACGGGCCCGGACTCGCAGGCTGCCGCACCGGCGTCGGAGCCGGCGTCGGAGCCGGCGTCGAAGCCGGGCCCGGCGAAGCGGTCGCGGCCCGTCGTCGCGACGATCGCCGCCCTGGTGGCCGGGTGCGCCGTGGCCGCCCAGACCTCCATCAACGGGCACACGAGCGTGGCGGTCGGATCTCCCGTGCTCGCGACCGCGGTCAACCACGGGTCGGCGCTGCTGCTCTCGCTCATTGTGGCGCTCGCCATGGGGGCGCTGCCCCGGGCGGCCCGCGCCCTCCGGCAGCGGCGCTCGGAGCTCCGCTGGTGGTGGTTCCTCGGCGGCCTGATGGGCTTCGTGGCCGTGCTCGCCATCATCACGGTCACGCCCACCGTGGGAGTGGTCGCGGTGGCGGTGGCCGTCACCCTCGGGCAGCTCATCGGCTCGGTGATGGCCGACTCGCTGAACCTCGGGCCCGGAGGCCGGCGACCGCTCAACCTGCTCCGCACGGTGGGGCTCGGCGTGGCGGTGATCGCCGTCGTCGTGGGAGCGGTCGGCCGTTTCGAGGTCGAGAACCTCGTCGTCATCCCGGTCGTCATCGTCGCCGGCATCATCATCGCCGTGCAGCAGGCCTGGAACGGCTGGATCGTCGTGGTCTCGGGCGAGTTCGCCGCCATGTCGGTCATCAACTTCGCCACCTCGGCGATCTTCGTGGGCACGGCGCTCGTGATCTCGATGCTCAACGCGCCCATCGACTTCGCCGCGCTGCCGCCCTGGGCGCCCCTCGGCGGCGCCGTGGGGGCCGTGATCGGAGTGGTCACGGCGCTCACCCTGCGCATCATCGGCGTGCTGAGCGTGATGCTCTGCATCGCCGCCGGGCAGGCGATCGCGGCGGTCGTGCTCGACCTCGTGGTGCCCGTCGACGCGATCGGGTTGACGCCGGGCGCCGTGCTCGGCGCGGTGCTCGCGGTGGCCGCGGTGGGGATCGCGGGACTCGGGGCGCTCACGGGTGCTCGGCGGCGGGCGGCGGATGCTCGTGATGCTGCGGGGGCGGGTGCGGGGGCGGATGCCGGTGCGGGCGCTGGTGCCGATGCCGTGCCGCTGCCCGGGAGCCAGACCCCCTAGACAACACGCAGGCCGGCACCGCCGCCGGGCCAGGAGGAGATGCCATGCCGACCACCGTCGATGCCGCCGTCACCCACATGGGTGCGCTCGAGCTCAGCGTGGAGCCGCTCGTGCTCCGCGATCCGGGCGAGCGCGACGTCGTGGTCGAGATCGACGCCACGGCGTTCTGCTACAGCGACTGGATCGCGGTCGCCGGCGGCACGGGACTGCCCGAGCTCGACCTCTACCCGGTGGTGCTCGGTCACTCCGCGGTGGGCCGCGTGGTCTCCGCGGGCTCGTCGGCACGGCACCGCGAGGGCCAGCGCGTGCTCATCACAGCCACGCCCGAGTGCGGTGAGTGCTTCTGGTGCAGGAGCGGGCGAATCGACCAGTGCGAGGGCCTCTTCGTGCCCGCGCCCGTGATCGGGGCGCTCGAGGACGGCCGCGAGGTGCGCGCCCCCGGCTCCTCGGCGACCTACGCCGAGCTCAGCGTCATCCGCGACATCCAGGTGTTCCCGGTCGAGAGCGATCTTCCCGACACCTGGCTCGCGATGTTCGGCTGCGGCATCATCTCGGGCATGGGCGCCGTGGCGAACGTGGGGCGGATCGAGCGGGGGAGCTCGGTCGTGGTGGTCGGCTGCGGGCAGGAGGGGCTGTGGATGGTGCAGGCCGCGCGGGCCCTCGGAGCCAGGCGGATCGTCGCGGTCGAACCGATCGCCGCTCGGCGCGAGCTCGCTCTGCGGCTCGGGGCGACCGACGCCGTCGATCCTTCAGGGCTCGGTGAGGCCGAGCTGCGGGATGCGGTGGTCGGGCTCCTCGACGGCCGCGGCGCCGACTACGGCTTCGATGCCGGCGGCTCGATCGCCTCCGTGCAGCAGGCGTTCGCGTTCACCCGGCTCGGTGGGGTCGTGACGATGACCAGCTACGTGCGGCGCGACAGCACCGTCGACCTGCCGCTGTTCGACCTCGCGCTGCGCGGCCGCGACGTGCGGAGCTCGCAGAGCGGGCGGCTCGACATGCGCCGCGACCTCGCGCAGTTCCTGCCGTGGCTGGAGTCGGGCGCGGTCGACTCGGAGGCCATGCTCGGCGAGGTCCGCCCCCTCGCCCGTGCGAACGAGGCGCTCGCCGCCTCCCGCGACCGCACCGAGCTCACGCCGATCCTGCTCCCCTGAGCAGCCTGCTCCTGGCCCCTGGCCCCTGGCCCCTGGCCCCTTGCCCCCTGCCCTCTCTGCTCCCTGCTCCCTGCCCCCTGCCCTCTCTCCACCTCTATCGAGCCGTCACTTCTCACGCCAAAACGCGAGCAGAAGTGTGAGAAGTGACGGCTCGGCGGAGGGGGGTGGGGTCAGGCGCGCCAGACCGACTTGAGGGAGACGAACTCGCGGATACCCTCGATCGAGAGCTCGCGGCCGATGCCCGAGTCCTTCGTGCCGCCGAAGGGCAGCTCCGGGTAGGAGATCGACATGCCGTTCACGAAGACGGCGCCCGCGGTGAGGCCCGCGATGAGACGCTCCTCCTCCTCGGCGTCGTTCGTCCAGACGGCCGAGCTGAGCCCGAAGGTGGTGTCGTTGGCGATGGCCAGCGCCTCGTCGGCATCCGTCACCCGGAACACCGTCGCCACGGGCCCGAAGGCCTCCTCGGCGTAGAGCCGCATGCTCGTGTCGACGCCCGTGACCACGGTCGGCGGGTAGAACCAGCCGGCACCCTCGGGAGCCGCGCCGCCGGTGGTGACGGTGGCGCCCTTCGAGCGCGCGTCGTCGACCAGGCCGGCGAGGTCGTCGCGGCCGGATGCCGTGGCGAGCGGACCGACATCCGTCGCGTCGTCGGTGGGGTCGCCCACCGTGAGCGCCGCCATCGCGCTCGTGAACTTCGCCACGAACGCGTCGTAGACGTCGCCGTGCACGAGGAATCGCTTGGCGTTGATGCAGGCCTGGCCGTTGTTGGAGGTGCGGGAGCTGACCGCGGTCGCCACCGCGGCATCCAGGTCGGCGCTCGGCATCACGATGAACGGGTCGGAGCCGCCGAGCTCGAGCACGACGTGCTTGACCTCGGAGCCCGCGATCGAGGCGAGCGAGCGGCCGGCCGGCTCGGATCCGGTGAGGGTCGCGGCAACGACGCGGCGGTCGCGCATGACCTTCTCCACCCGAGCGGCCGGGATGAGCAGGGCCCGGAACGAACCGGTGGGGAACCCGCCGCGCTCGAACAGGGTGTCGAGGTAGAGCGCGGCCTGCGGCACGTTCGAGGCGTGCTTGAGCAGCCCGGTGTTGCCGGCCATGAGCGCGGGGGCGGCGAAGCGGATGACCTGCCAGATGGGGTAGTTCCAGGGCATGACCGCGAGCACGGGCCCGATGGGCTCGTAGCGCGTGTAGGCGCCAGAGGCGTTCATGCGCTCGGGCTCCTCGATGGTGCGGCCGGTGAGGAACGACTCGGCGTTGTCGGCGTAGAAGCGCATGGTCTTGGCCGACTTGAGGGCCTCGGCGCGCGCCTGGGCGAGGGTCTTGCCCATCTCGGTGGTGAGCATCCGCGCCACCTCCTCGGCCTCGGCCTCGAGCACGTCGGCGGCCGCGCGCATCCAGCCGGCGCGCTCGGCGAAGCTCGTGCCGCGGAGGGTGCGGAACGCGGCGACGGCCTCGTCGATGCGGGCGTCGACCTCGGCCTCGGTGTGCGCCTCGAACTCGCGCTCGGTGACGCCGGTGGCGGGGTTGATGGTGGCGATCGCCATGGGGGTGCCTTTCGTGGGGGAGCTGCGGGGTTCGTGTGGGTCGGGCGGTTCGGATGCCGGTGCGCGTCAGCGCGCGTCGGCGCGGGTCGGCTGGGCGGCGGGGGCGTCGAAGATCTCGGGGTGCCGCGCGAGCTCGAGGCGGGTGCGGCGGATGTGCGAGGCGAGCACGCGCTCGGCCTCGTCGGCATCGCCTCGGCGGAGGGCGGAGACGATGAGGTGGTGCTCGTGGTGGGCGCTCCGGTCGCCGGCCGAGCGGAACACGGTCGTGTAGGCGCGACGGTAGGGCTGGGTGCGGTTCCAGAGCCGCAGCACGGTGTCGTGCAGCATCGTGGTGGTGGCCTCGGTGTAGCACGAGAGGTGGAACTCGCGGTCGAGGTGGAGGAAGGTCTCCACGTCGTCGGAGCGCTCCATCTCGTGGGCGAGGGCGTCGAGCCCGTCGACCTGCTCGGGCGTGAGCAGCGGCACGTTGAGGCGCAGCAGCAGCGGCTCGAGGCGCTCGCGGATCTGGTAGATCTCCTCGCACTCCGCCAGGTTGAGGCTCGTGACCCAGGCCCCCGTGTTGGCCACGACCTTCACGAGCCCCTCGGACTCGAGCAGTCGCAGGGCCTCGCGAGCGGGCACGCGGCTGGCGCCGTGCCTGCCCGCCACGTCCTCCTGCCGGATGCGCGTGCCGGGCGGGTAGGTGCCCGCGAGGATCGCGTCGCGGAGCTCGGCGGCCACGCGGGTGCCGGCCGAGCCGTGCATGATGAGGTCGGTGGTCATGACCGTCATTCTGCCGGGCGGGCGGGGTGCCAGAGGCGCACGACGGCCTCCTTCTCGTAGGCCTTGCCCTGCGGGAAGCTCACGAGCTCGAACTGCATGCCCCAGGGAGCGCGGAAGTAGAGCCAGCGCTGGCCCTCGGCGGCCTGTTTGCTCGCCACGGGCGAGCCCATGACCTCCACGCCCTGCTCGCGCAGGTAGGCCTCCGCCACGTCGATGTCGTCGACGTAGAGGGCGAGGTGATGGCCCCCGATGTCGCTGTTGAGCGGCTGCGGCGCCTGGGGTCGGCCGTCCTCCGGCACCGCGTACTCGAACACCTCGAGGTTCGTGCCGTGGCCGAGGCGGTAGAAGCGGATCTCGCGGATCTCGGTGCGCGGATCGACCCCGATCTGCACCTGCATGAAGTCGTCGTCCGGGCCGGAGGCGCGCTTCGCACCGAGCGTGTAGACGGGGACCGCGCCGAGCACGTCGACGAGGAAGCGCTCGGCCTCCTCGAGGTCGGTCACCGTGAAGCCCACGTGGTCGATACCGCGCGAGCCCGGGATTCCAGCGGACATGCGACCTCCTTGACGCTCGATTGGATCCATTGTGCGTCATCCGCTCGAGAAAATCCATCGATTTCAGGATCAGGCGTTGATATTGGATGCAATCCCTCGTATCGTCGTGGGCAAGCGAGAGGCACCGCCGGGTGCCGCCGTGCGGAAGGAACGTGGCGAAGATGCCGAAGACCCGTCGACTGCAGACCGGAGTGGAGTGGCAGGAGCTCACCACCACGCCCGCCGATTGGAAGGCCGCCGACCCGGCGCTGCTCGGAACCATGCTGGCCGAGCTCCATCTCATCCGGGCCTTCGAGGAGACCGTGCTCGAGCTCGCGGGCGAGGGCCTCGTGCACGGGCCCGCCCACTCGAGCATCGGGCAGGAGGGCGGCGCGGTCGGCTCGATTGTGGGGCTCTCGTCGGCCGACGCCGTGAACGGCTCGCACCGCGGCCACCACCAGTTCCTCGCCAAGGCGCTCACCCACGTCTCCGACGGCCGCATCGACCCGGCCCACGCGGTCACCGAGCCCATCCAGGCGGTGCTGCAGCGCACGCTCGCCGAGATCCTCGGCCTCGCCCAGGGCTACTGCTCGGGCCGCGGCGGCTCCATGCACCTGCAGTGGTTCGAGGCCGGAGCCCTCGGCACCAACGCCATCGTCGGCGGCGGCGCCCCCATGGCGGCCGGCAACGCCTGGGCGCAGAAGCACTCGGGCACCGACAACATCACCATCAACTACTTCGGCGACGGCGCGGCCCAGATCGGCTCCGTGCTCGAGTCGATGAACCTCGCGGCGGCGTGGAAGCTGCCGGTCATGTTCTTCATCGAGAACAACATGTACGCGGTCTCCACGAAGTCCGACGAGATCACCGCCGACACCCGGTTCTCCGTGCGCGGCCAGGGCTTCGGCATCCGCTCGTGGCGCGTCGACGGCATGGATCCGCTGGCCGTGCACCTGGCCATGAAGGCCGCCGAGGAGCACATGCGCTCGGGTGAGGGCCCCGCCATCATCGAGGCCGAGGTCTACCGCTTCTTCCACCAGAACGGCCCCTACCCGGGCAGCGCCTTCGGTTACCGCCCCAAGGAGGAGGAGGGTCAGTGGAAGGCGCGCGATCCGCTCGACCGCCTGGCCAAGGAGATGATGGCCCTCAAGCTCATCGACGAGGCGGGCGTGGTCGCGCTGCGCGAGCAGGCGAAGGCCGCCATGAGCGCCGCGGTCGCCGAGCTCGTCGAGGCCGACCCGGAGTCCGACGGCAAGCGCCGGATCATCCCGTCGCTCTGGCCCGACGTCGGCTACGTCAACGTGGGCGTGCGCGGCGACGCGAGCGAGCTCGCCGAGCTCGACTCCTCCGACCCCACCGCCTACGAGGGCGAGTGGCGCGACCTCAAGTTCGTCGACGCGGTCGCCGGGGTGATGGACCGCCGCATGGCGGAGGATCCGCGCATCGTCGTCATGGGAGAAGACGTGCACCGCCTGAACGGCGGCACGAACGGCGCCACCAAGGGCCTGGCCAAGAAGTACGGGTCGGATGCGCTGGGCGACGGCCGCGTGCTCGGCACCCCCATCAGCGAGAACGCCTTCACCGGCCTCGGTGCGGGTCTCGCGCTGGACGGCCGGTTCCGGCCCGTCGTGGAGTTCATGTACCCCGACTTCATGTGGGTGGCCGCCGACCAGGTGTTCAACCAGATCGGCAAGGCGCGGCACATGTTCGGCGCCGACACCCCCGTGCCGTTCGTGCTGCGCACGAAGGTCGCGATGGGCTCGGGCTACGGCTCGCAGCACCTCATGGATCCGGCGGGCATCTTCGCCACGAGCCCCGGCTGGCGGATCGTCGCGCCCTCCACGGCCGCCGACTACGTGGGCCTCATGAACGCGGCGCTCGCGCTGGAGGATCCGGTGCTCGTGATCGAGCACGTCGACCTCTACGGCACCGCCGACAAGGTGCCGGAAGGCGACCTCGACTACATCCTCCCCCCGGGCCGCGCGGCCGTGCGGCGCACCGGATCGGACGTGACGGTGATCAGCTACCTCTCGATGGTGCGCCACGCGCTCGAGGCGGTCGAGCAGACCGGCATCGACGCCGACGTCATCGACCTGCGCTGGCTCGACCGCGCGTCGATCGACTGGGACACCATCGGGGAGTCCATCAAGAAGACCAACAGCGTGCTCATCGTGGAGCAGGGCGCCCAGGGCACCTCGTACGGCGGCTGGCTCGCCGACGAGATCCAGCGCCGCTACTTCGACTGGCTCGATCAGCCGATCGAGCGGGTGCACGGAGGTGAGGCGTCGCCCAGCATCTCGAAGGTGCTCGAGCGCGCCGCCATCGCCCGCACCGAGGAGGTCGTCGCCGGCCTCGAGCGCGTGCGACTCGGATTCGGAGAGCGCTGATGTCGACCGTCATCCGTATGCCGGAGGTTCTCGCGGGAGCCGCCGAGGGCGCCATCCAGTCGTGGCTGGTGCAGGTCGGGCAGTCGGTCGTGGTGGGCGAACCGCTCGCCGAGGTCGAGACCGAGAAGGCCACCGTGGAGTACGCCGCCGAGATCGGGGGCACGCTGCTGAAGGTGCTCGTCGAGGAGGGGGTCTCGGTCAACGTGGGCGAGCCGATCGCCGTGGTCGGCGAGCCCGGTGAGAGTGCCGACGACGCGGAGGCGCCCTCGGGTGGTTCTGCTTCGAGTGGTTCGGCGTCGGGCGATTCTGCCTCGGGGGCGTCGACTGTGGAGGCGGGCACGTCGGTGCCTGCGGGGTCGAAGCCGGCCGACGGTGCGTCGCCCTCCGAGCCTCGGACCGCGCCCGAGCCCGAGACCGCGCCGGAGGGCGAGAGCTCGCCGGTGGCGGATGCGCCGGCGGATCTGAGCGGGGGAGCCGGTGCGCCCGGTGCCGCTGGATCGGGGTCCGGTGGGTCCGGGTCCGGCGAATCGGAGTCTGGTGAGTCCGGATCGGGCGAGTCCGGGTCGCGACTGTTCGCGAGTCCCATCGTGCGTCGGCTGGCGAAGGAGCGCGGGGTCGACCTCGCGTCGCTGCGCGGCACCGGGCCCGGTGGGCGGATCGTGCGGGCCGACCTCGAGCGGGCGCCCGAGAGCGCTCCGGCGGCGGCCGGGAGCGGCGGGGCCGGTGCCAGCGGTGCCAGTGCACCCGCAGCATCCGCGTCCCCGGCATCCGCTGCGCCTGCGAAGGAGGCACCTGCTGCCGCCCAGGCTGCCGCACCTGCCGCTGCCGGCGGCGCCGGGTTCACCGAGGTGCCCCACACGGGCATGCGGCGGGCCATCGCGCGGCGGCTCACCGAGAGCAAGTCGACGGTGCCGCACTTCTACCTCGTGGCCGACTGCCGGGTCGATGACCTCATCGCCCTGCGCAAGACGGTCAACGAGGCGGCGAGCATCAAGGTGTCGCTCAACGACTTCGTGCTGAAGGCGGCTGCGGCGGCGTTCGGCGACGTGCCGGAGGCCAACGCCACCTGGGGCGACACCGCGGTGCGCCGCTACGACACCGTCGACATGTCGGTGGCCGTGGCCATCGAGGGCGGGCTCGTCACTCCGGTGCTCCGCTCGGTCGAGAAGCTCCCGCTCACCGAGGTCGCGCGCACCGTCGCCGATCTGGCCGGTCGTGCCCGCGAGGGCAAGCTCCGCCAGAACGAGCTCGAGGGCGGCAGCTTCGCCGTCTCGAACCTCGGCATGTACGGGGTCACCGAGTTCTCGGCGATCATCAACCCGCCGCAGTCCGCGATCCTCGCGGTCGGTGCCGCCCGGCAGCAGCCGGTCGTCGTCGACGGGGAGCTCGCGGTCGGCACGGTCATGACCGTCACCCTCTCGGCCGACCACCGCGTGCTCGACGGCGCCCTCGCGGCCCAGTGGCTCGCGGCCTTCGTCAAGCGCATCGAGAACCCCCTCACGATCCTGATCTAGCCCCGGCTCGGCGCCTCGCTCGCGCCACGCTCGCGCCAGCGCGGAAGGAGGAGTTCTGCGGCCACCGGGCTGCAGAACTCCTCCGTTGCCGTTTTCGGGCGCCAGATTCCTCCGTTGCGGTGGCGGGTTCGGGGCGTGGCGGGGGTCAGGTGCGGAGCAGCGCCGAGGCCGCCGTGGCCGCTGCCCGGCCCGCACGATTCGCGCCCACCGTCGACTGCGACGGGCCGAAGCCCACCAGCTGCACGCGCGGGTCGGCCTCGACGGCCGTTCCGCGCATCCGGATGCCACCGGCGGCGTTCCGCAGGTGCAGCGGATCGAGATGGGCGAGGTCGGCGCGGAAGCCCGTGGCCCACAGCACCGTGTCGACCGAGGTGAACGAGCCGTCGGCCTCACGCACGCCGTGGGGCTCGAGCGCGGTGAACATCGGCCGCCGCTCGAGGGCGCCGCGCTCGCGGGCGGCGAGGGCGTAAGGGGTCCAGAACAGGCCCGTGTAGGAGACGACGCTCGAGGCCGGGCGCCCCGCCTCGACGTCGGCGGTCACCCGGGCGATCGTGTCGCGGCCGGTCTCCTGGCCGAAGGGCCCCTCGAGGAAGACCGGTTCGCGCCGTGTGTACCAGGCTGTCCAGGCCACGCGGGAGATCTCCTCGAGCTGCTGCACGGCCGAGATCCCGCCGCCGACCACCGCCACCCGATGCCCCCGGAACTCCTCGAGCGACACGTAGTCGCGCGTGTGCATCTGACGACCGAGGAACACGTCGCTGCCGGGGAAGTCCGGCCGCAGCGGGTTGCCCCAGGTGCCGGTGGCGTTGATGACCACGTGCGTCAGCCACGCGCCGGGCGCGTCGTGGGGTGCGCGGGTGCCGGCCGCGGCCGGGGAACCGCCGGTGGTCTGCGCCGCGCTCGAGGTCGCCGCGCTCGAGGTCGCCGTGTTCGTGGTCGCCGTGCTCACGGTCTCCACGAGCAGGAGGCCGGCGGGGTCGTGGTCCACGGCCCGCACCGATCTCACGCGCACGGGGCGGAGGATCGGGAAGGCGTTCCGCTCCTCGTAGTCGGCGAAATAGCGCGGAACGGCGGTGCGGCTGGGCTCCTCGTCGTCGATCGGCGGCTTGGCGAAGCCCGGCAGGTCGAAGATCCCGTTGACCGTCGCCATCCGCAGCGACTCCCACCGGTGCTGCCACGCACCTCCGGGGGCCGTCTCGGCGTCGAGCACCACGAACGTCCGGAGATCCTGGTCGGCGCTCGCCGGATGCTCGAGCGCGCTCTCGAAGCCGAGCCGCCGCAGATGGAAGGCCGCCGAGAGCCCCGCCTGGCCGGCCCCGATCACGACGACCGTCGCGAAGCGCTGGGGCGGGCGGGTGGTCATGCCCGGTACAACGTCACGGGGCGGCGGATGTTCCCGGCGCCGTGGGTGGGAGGTGCGCTGCGGATGTTCCCGGCGGCGTGGGTGGGCGGTGCGCTACGGCGTATCCGCGGCACCTGCTGCACCTGCTGCACTCGCTGCGCCCGCTGCGCCCGTTGCGCCCGCGGCATCACCGGCATCCGGGCTGCGGGTGAGGAACGCCCTCACCTCCGCGATGACCGCCTCGGGTGTGTCGGCGGCGTCGACCGTGAGGCCGGGCTCCTGCGGACCGAGGGGTTCGAGCGCATCGAGCTGCGAGTCGAGCAGCGATGCGGGCATGAAGTGGCCGGTGCGGGAGCGCAGCCGGCCGAGGAGCATCTCGCGATCACCCTGCAGCAGCACGAAGCGCGTGCCCGGAGCCCGCTCCAGGATGGCGTCGCGATAGCTCACCCGCAGTGCGGAGCACGCCACGACCACGCCGGTCGCGGGAGTGGAGGCGTCACCGCTGCCGGCGCCTGAGCCTGTGCCGGTGCCCGTGCCGCTGTTCGTGCCCGTGCTGGCCGCCCGGATCGCGTCGCCCACGGCCCGCAGCCACGGCCACCGGTCGTCGTCGTCGAGCGGCAGGCCCGCCCGCATCTTCTCGATGTTCGTGAGCGGGTGCAGATCGTCGGCATCCACGAACGGAACACCGAGCGCCCCGGCCAGGGCGGCTCCGACCGTCGACTTCCCGGATCCGCTGACCCCCATCACGACGAGAGCAGGAGGCGGGTTCATGCCTCCACCGTACCCACTGCGGGCGCGGGCCGGCTTCAGCGCAGGTGGCTCTGCCAGTCCGCGGGCACGCGGTCGGCGGGCCCCGGCACGGTCTGGTCGAGCGGATGCGCGTGCGGCGGCGCGAGGACGGGGCCGTCGGCGTAGTCACCGGCCGTGTAGTCCCAGAACCAGTCCTCCCCGGGCTCGAAGCTCTGGATCACCGGATGCCCGGTCGACTCGAAGTGGGCGGTGGCGTGGCCGCTCGGCGAGGAGTCGCAGCAGCCCACATGGCCGCAGAGGGCGCAGCGGCGGAGGTGCAGCCACCAGCCGCCGGTCTCACCGCACTCGAGGCATCCCGTTCCGCTCGGCGGGACGGTGGGGTCGATGGACTGCTCGCGCTCGCTCATGCGGTGATTCTGCCCGCTGCGGTGCTCTCGGGCAACCGAGGTGCCGTTCGCCACGCAACGCCGCCGGCCAGGCCGGCCGTCCGCCGCGCATCGCCGCCGGTCAGGCCGTGATGCCCGGCATCGCACCCATGCTGCGGAGGGTGAGGTCGACGACGTAGACGATCACGACGATCGTGATCACGAACGACAGCGCCACGATCCCGAACGCCACCCACATGGGTGCGATGCCGCCACCGCTCTGCCGGCGCACGACGATCGAACGCCCGATGGCGTAGACCGGCGCCACGAGGCCGAGGAACGCGAAGGCCCAGTGGAACGGCTGCGCATACCCGCGGGCGAGGAGCCACTTGCGGTCGAAGGAGGCGAGCACGATGCCCGCGCCGTAGACCACCCAGCCGATGACGCCGGCCACGGCCTGCGCCACGAGCGCCGTGGTGGACATGCCCCCGAACGGATCGACCGAGGTCGGGTCGGTCGAGTACGGCGTGCTCAGCTGCTGCTCGAAGTCGGCGAACGACAGGGGCAGCGTGAGCAGACCGATGAGGGGGAGGAGCGTGATGATCCAGATGAAGGGGCCGTAGGCGGGCGTCCCCGGAGCCACCTTCGGGGGCGCCGCGGGCGCGAACTGCTGCGCGGGGTAGGCGTAGCGATCCGGCTGTGCCGGGTACGCGGACTGTGCCGGGTACGCGGACTGCGCCGGGTACGCGGGCTGCGCCGGGTACTCGGGCTGCGCCGCGTGGGCAGGCTGCGCCGGGTATGCCGGCGGC
This sequence comes from Herbiconiux sp., assembly GCF_023264895.1. GTDB lineage: Bacteria > Actinomycetota > Actinomycetes > Actinomycetales > Microbacteriaceae > Herbiconiux. Next base: position 67,167 of record NZ_JAHFUY010000019.1, read on the forward strand.
GCGATGGGGGCGGGCGGCGCCGCCACCGGCTGCAGGTGCCCGGTCCACGCGGTCCCGTCCCACCAGCGCTGGGAGGCCGAGCCGGCCGGGTCCGGGTACCAACCTGCGGGCGTCCGCCCATCCGCTGTGCTCACCGCGTGCCTTTCGAGGAGTGGATCTGCGCATGCCCTGCGCCGTAGCCAGCTTAGGGTCGCGACCGTGAGCAACCGTTCCGGAGGGAGCGGTATCCTCGTGGGGGGAATTCGACGGGATGCACATGACCACCACCGGCAACGCCACGACACCCGCAGCAGGCGGATCCGCACTCGGGGACCCTGTGCACGGCGCCCCGGTTCACGGCACCCCCGCGCGCGGCGCCGAGTTCGATGCCCCCGTGCTCGATGCCCCCGTGCTCGATGCCCCCGTGCTCGACGACTCGGTGCGGGTCGAGGGCGGGGTCGTCCGCATCCTCGACCGCCGGGTGTTCCCCGAGACGGTGAGCTGGGTCACCGCCACCGATGCCGAAGAGGTGGGCGCCGCCATCGCGGGCATGGTGACGCAGAGCTCCGGGCCGCTGTTCGCCGCCTACGCCGGTCTCGAGATGACGGCGCTGCAGGTCGCCGACCTCGCTCCGGATGCGGCACGCGAGCGGCTGCGCGAGGCCGGCCGGGTGCTCGAGAGCGCCCGACCCACGAACAACCACCCCCGCGAGGCCGTCGCCCACGTGCTCGCGGCGGTCGATGCCGCCGACGCCGGCACCGCGTCCATCGTCGAGGCCGCCGTCGACGCCGCGCGCGAGGGCGCCGCGATCTACCGCGCTCGCAGCCGCCGCCTCGGCGAGGCCACGGTGGAGCTGCTGCCGGACGGTGCCCGCATCCTCACCCACTGCTGGATGGACACGTACCTGATCGAGTTCGTGCGCGCCGCCCGCGCGGCCGGCAAGCGCTTCGAGTGGGTGGCCACGGAGACCCGCCCCTACCTGCAGGGTGCTCGGCTGACGGCCCACACGCTCGCAGAGTTCGGGGAGCACGTGACCCTCATCACCGACGGCATGGGCGCCGCCGCGCTCGCCGCCGGTCACGACGCCGACTCGGGCCTCGAGCCGGGAGCGCGGCACACCGCGGGCATCGGTCCGATCGACGCGCTCGTGACCGCGGCCGACCGGGTCTCGCTCGATGGCAGCGTCGTGAACAAGGTGGGCACCCTCGGCCTCGCGGTGGCCGCCCATGCCTTCGGGGTTCCGTTCTACGCGCTCGTCCAGGCTCCGGATGCCGAGGCGCCCACCGCGGCCGACATCGTCGTGGAGTCGCGCGATCCGGGTGAGGTGCTGCACACGCTCGGCCGCCGCACCGCGTCGTCGCTCGTGACCGAGGCCTGGTACCCGGCCTTCGACGTGACCCCCTCGCGGTTCGTGTCGCGCATCGTCACCGACCGGGGCGCGTTCGAACCCGCCCGCGTCGGCGAGCTGTACGCGGCGGCGGGGGAGCACGCGTGACCGAGGAGGCGTCGGCCGGGTACGCCCTGCTGATCGACCGTGACGACGTGATCGCGCACCTGCACGAGCGGGGGCTGCTGCACCTCGTGGCGGGGGATGCCGCTGTGCAGGGCGGTACCGTCGGCGACGCAGCCGTAGCCGGTGACGCTGCGGTCGTCGGCGCATCCGTCGACGTCGTCGAGGTGACCGCGGGCAACATGAACCGCGTCTTCATCGCCCGCGGGCCGGCTGGTTCGCTCGCCGTGAAGCAGGCTCCGCCGTGGGTGCAGGTGGCGGGCCCGGAGTGGCCGATCGATCCCTCGCGCATCGTCTCGGAGGCCCGCACCTACGAGCGCCTCGCCGAGCGCGTGCCCGAGTCGATCCCGCAGATCGTCGACTTCGACGAGAGCCGGTACGTGCTCGTCATGGAGGACCTCTCGGCACTCGAGGTGCTCCGCGACGCCCTCGTGCGCCGCATCGCGACTCCGGACGACGCGCTCGAGATCGACTTCGAGGCCCTCGGCGCGGTCGTCGGCCGCTTCGTCGGCTCGCTCGCGGCGGCCACCTCGAGGCTGGCCCTCGGCGACGAGGAGCACGCGCGGCTCGTGGAGCTCGCCGCCAACCCGGAGCTCTGCGCGCTCACGGTCGACGTGGTGCTCGACGAGCCCTACCGCGAGCACGAGCACAACCACTGGCATCCGGTGCTCTCGTCGCGGGTGCGTTCGCTGTATGCCGACGACGACGTGCGCGAGGCGGTCGCCGCGGTGCGTGAGGCGTTCGAGACGCGGCACGAGGCGCTCGTGCACGGCGACCTGCACAGCGGATCGGTGATGATCGGGCGAGACGGCGGGTCGCAGCGGGTCGTCGTCTTCGATCCCGAGTTCAGCTTCGTGGGGCCCATCGGCCTCGACCTCGGTCTCTTCTGGGCCAACCTCGAGCTCGCGGCGATCGCGGCATCCGCGGTCGGCGACGAGGAGCTGGCCCGCGCCCGCTACTCCGCCGTGCCGGCCTCGTGGGCAGCGTTCGCCGAGGTGTGGAGCGCCGCGGGGCATCCGCCGACGTCGCTCGAGGCGATCGAGCGCGACGCCTGGCGCTTCGCCGGGGTCGAGGGCATCCGCCGCGCGGCGGGCTACTCGCACGCGGCCGACATCGAGTCGCTGCCCTCGGCACTGGCACCGGACGCCTCGGTGCGGCTCTTCGACGCCGCCCGCCACCACCTGCTCACGGGCGAGCCGCTGCGGTCGCAGCCGTTCGCCGGGAGCCCCACCCACCACCCCGATCCCCTCGAGGAGCGCACCGTGACCGAAGACCACACCCCCGCCCCCACACCCGATCCACTCGCCGTCTCGGCGCGCACCGTCGTCGTCGACATCGAGGGCACCACGAGCGCCGCCGGCTTCATCCTCGGCGACCTCTACGACTACGCCCGTCCCCGCCTGGCGTCCTGGCTCGACGACCACGCCGACGACCCCGCCATCGCCGAGGCGCGGCAGCAGGTCGTTCACGACGCCTCTCTCGCCACCGACGCCTCCACCGACGAGGTCGTGGCGGTGCTGCACGAGTGGATGGAACGCGACGTCAAGGCCACCCCGCTGAAGACCATCCAGGGGCAAATCTGGGCGGAGGGCTTCGCGAAGTCCGAGATCTCGTCGCACTTCTTCGACGACGTCATCCCGAAGCTCCGCGACTGGCACACCCACGGCGTGGGCCTCGCCGTGTTCTCGTCGGGATCCATCGCCTCGCAGGTGCCGTGGTTCCGGCACTCGCCCGACGGCGACCTCACCGGCCTCATCACCGACTTCTTCGACACCGTGAGCGCGGGGCCCAAGAAGGAGTCCGCCTCCTACGACGCGATCGCGTCGTCGCTCGGTGTCCCCGCCGGCGAGCTCGTGTTCTTCACCGACAACCCCGGCGAGGTGGCGGCAGCCCTTGCGGCGGGGTGGCAGGTCGTGGCCTTCTCGCGCGAGGGTGAGCCCTTCTTCGAGGCCGACTTCGGCGAGGCCGCCGTGGTGTCGTCGTTCGCCGAGGTCGAGGTCGTCGCCCCGTGACCGCAGCGGATGCGCCGGGCGGGCCGGGCTCGTCCGGGCACGTGTTGGGGGCCGGCGTCGTCGACGACGCGTCGCTCACGGCGGCGGGGCTCGCGCTCGCGGCCGAGTCGGCGCGCTTCGCGGGCCTCGGCTGGATGCCCGGCACCGCGGGCAACCTCTCGGTCACCCTCGCGCGCGATCCGCTGCGGCTCGCGGTCACGGCCTCGGGCCTCGACAAGGGCGAGCTCACCGCGAGCGACATCGTGCTCATCGACGGCGACGGCGAGTGGGTCCCGGATGCGCCGGGCGTGCCGGGCGGCTCGGGCGGGCCGGGTGGCTCTGGCGAGCCGGGCGGCTCGGGCGTCCCGGACGGCGACGGGGTGGCCACCGGCCGGCTGGGTGACGCGGTCGACGACCACCCGGCATCCGGCGGGTTCACGGAGCGGCTCGGGCTCGCCCGACGCCCGTCGGCCGAGGCGGGGCTGCACGCGCGGATCGCGGCGGTCACCGGAGCGGGTGCGGTCATCCACGTGCACGCCCTCGCGGCGGTGCGCGCGGCGCACGCATGGCCGGAGGGCGTGGTGCTGCACGACCTCGAGATGCTGAAGGGCATCGGGCACTCGGCGCACGGCGAGCGCGTCGTCCTCCCCGTGGTGCAGAACCACCAGGACATGCGCGTGCTCGGCGACGACTTCGAACGCGTCTACCTCCGGCCCACCGCCGCCGACCCCGCGGCGGGCACGAGTGCGGTCGCCGAGGTGCCGGCGCTGCTCGTGGCGAGCCACGGCATCTACGCGTGGGGCGCCGACCTCCGCCAGGCCCGCTGGCACCTCGAACTCACCGAGGCCCTCCTCCAGATCGCCCTCGCGACCCGCTGAGCAGCCGCCCCGCCCCGCCCAGCCCCGAGCCGCCCCGAGCCGCTCCCCACCGAGCCGCGCCGGATCGAGCCGCGCGGCGCCGGATCGCGCCGGACCGGTTCGAAAGCGCAGAGCTCGCGGGCATCGGGGCGCTCCACGGCGCGGAGGGCGGGAGGAGTGCGGTTCTGAACCTGCTGAACCGCTAGAGGCCGAACGTGCGCTCGAGGAGCGTGCGGGTGAAGTCGGCGTCGACGGGGAGCGGGCGGCCGTCGAGCTCGCGCACGGGGGCCAGGAGGCGCCCGCTCGAGAGCAGCCAGAGGCCGTCGGCGGTGGCGAGCTCGGCCGGAGTGATCACGGCCTCCGCGGTCTCGAAGCCGAGTGCGCCGAGCGTCTCGAACACGGCGGCCTGCGTGGTGCCCGCGAGGATGCCGAGGTCGGGTCGCGGGGTGCGGAACACGTCGCCGTGGCGCACGACCACGTTCGAGGTGGGTCCCTCGAGCACGACGTCGTCGGTGCTGACGAAGATCACGTCGTCGGCGTCGCGGCGGGCCGCCTCGCGGAGGGCGGCCTTGTTGAGCGCGTAGGAGAGCGTCTTCGCGCCCTGCAGCAGCCACGGCGAGGTCTGCGCGATGTCGTGCCGGTAGCCGCGGTCGAGCGTCACCACGCGGATGCCCGTGCTGCGTGCCGCGCTGTGGTCGGTCCCGGCGAGCACCTGCACCCACCCGCTCGCTCGGTCCGCGCCCTCGATGCCGCGGCTGTGCAGGAGCTTCACGAGCAGCTCGCGCTGCGGGGCGTGCGCGGCGAGTGCGAGCCGGGCGGCGCGTTCGAACGCCTCGACGTCGGGCTCGGGCAGGTCGAGCATGGCCGACGAGTGCTTGAGGCGCGCGAGGTGCCGGGGCAGCTCGATGAACCGTCCGTCGATCACCCCGATCGACTCGAACACCCCGTCGCCCCGCGTCACGGCGAGATCGGCCACGTTCACGGCCGCCTCCCGCATCGGCAGCACTGGTCCGACGCCGCCCCCGGCCACTGCCGCCGCCCCGCCGCCTGCTCCGCCCCCGGCCTCCGCTCCGTCGCCCACGAACACGACCAGATCCTCAACCGCCACGCCACCGCTCATCCCTCAAGTCTCCCCCACCCCGCGGACTCCGCCGCCCCGCCTCGCCCGCCCGCCGCCTCACCCACTTGACACAACTTGTGCCAAGTCGAGCGTTTTGAGCGCATCTACTGTCAAGTCGGAGGGAGTCACAGAGGCGCGGGGGCTCCCTCAGGCACGGAGGGCGGCGCGCACCGTCGCGAGGGTCTCGGCTGAGAGGGCCTCCACCGTGCGGATGCCGTGGCGGGTGAGCGCGAGCGCACGACCGGCGTGGAGGGCACCGCGCGCCGCCCGCTCACGGAGCTCCGGCGGGAGGGTCTCGATGTCGCTCGCCTTCGCGAAGCCCACGATGCGGCGGATCGTCTTCGCCGCCGCGAAGATCGCCGCGTCATCGCGGATGCCCTCGAGCAGACTCTCGAGCACGTCGTCACCCCACACCCGCGGATCGACCCGCGAGGGCCACAGCGCCCGGTACTCCGCCTCGAAGGCGGACCAGAGCCGGCCGGGCAGCTCGAGGATCAGTTCGGCCCGGTCACCCTCACCGAGCGCCTCGGCCCGCGCCGCCGCGAGCACGAGGTTGGCCCACAGCGCCCCCAGGTCGAACCCGGTGGGCCCGACGAACCCGAACTCGCTGTCGAACGCCCGCACCGACGCAGAAGCGGAAGCGGCAGCGGAACCAGCGGAAGCAGAAGCAAAAGCCGAACCAGCGGAAGCAGAAGCAGAAGCGGACACAGCCGACGAACTCTCCGCCCCCCACGCATCCGCCCCGCCCGCCGCCGGCCGCACGAAGACCGAACCGGTGTGCAGGTCGCCGTGGATGAGGGACTGCGCCGTGGTCATGAACCGCCACTTCGCGAGCCCCATCTCGCGCACGAGCGCCGCATCGCCCCGCAGCGCCTCGACGTCGGCGACGTTGCCGGGCAGCACCACGTTGTGCGGATGCGGGATGTACGGCTCCGTGAACACGAGATCCTCGGTGATCTGCGCGAGCTCCGGGTTGACGGCCCGCGCCACGAGCGCCTTGTGCTCGAGCGGATCCATGCCGAGCGGCGACGTCGCGAACGCCGTGCGCGCCACGTACCGGCCGATCTCCGCGGCCGCGTAGCCGTGCACGCGGCCCTCGTTGAGTTCGTTCCGCCACACCCGGTGATCGCTGAGGTCCTCGATGGCCAGCACGTAATGCACGGCATCGAAGTCGAAGAAGCCCGGCACGTGCGTCGGATCGGCGGCGGCGTGCGCCCCCAGCACGGTGGCCTCGCGCGCCGACCGCTCCCTGGTCATCGGCCACGACGGATCGGTGCGCACGTGCGGCAGCGACTGCTTGAGCACCACGGACGCCCCGGACTCGTCGTGGATGATGAACACCAGGTTGAGATTGCCGTCGCCGACCTCGCGCACCGAGGCGATGCGGGCCGCATCGATGCGCGTCGCGAGCACCGGCCGGCTCGCGAGGTAGGCGCCGACGGTCGCGGAGGTGAGCTGAGAGAAGTCGGAGTCGTTCATCGGATCCCTGGACTACGAGGCGGACGTGGTCGACCCGGCGGTCACCACGGTGCGCCGGCGCGAGAAGGTGAAGCTGAACAGGAGGGCGATGAGCAGCACGATGCCCTTGCCGAAGTCCTGCGCGTAGTACGGCAGGCCGAGCATCGTGAACCCGGTCACCATGACCGCGATCAGCACGGCCCCGAGCGCCGTGCCCCACGCGTTCGGCCGCCCGATGCCGAGCACCGAGACACCGACGAGGGCCACCGCCACCGCATCGAGCAGGAGCGAGTTGCCGGCACTCACGTCGCCCTGACCGATGCGCGCGGCGAGGAGGAGCCCCGCCACCGAGGCCAGCAGACCGCAGCCCATGTAGGCGAGCGTGCGGTACCACTGCACCCGGATGCCGGCGAGCCGCGCGGCCTCGGGGTTGGCCCCCACCGCGAACAGCGCGCGCCCCCACCGGGTGCGCTCGAGCAGGAACCACAGCAGTACGGTGATCACGACGAGGATGATGACGGGCACCGGCACGGGCCCGATCGACCCCCGGTCGAGCCAGAGGAAGTCGGCCGTGAAGCGCCCGGGAGCCGTGGTGCCGTTCGACAGCGTCATCTGCGACGAGATCGACTTGCCGTCGACGATGATGAGCTTGAGCCCCACGATCACGAACATCGTGGTCAGGGTGGCCAGCAGGTCCGGGATGCGTGCCACCACGATGAGGAACGCGTTGAGTGCTCCGATCAGCAACCCGCAGACCAGCACGACCGAGACGGCGACGCCGCCGACCTGGTTGCCGATCACCATCGTCCACGCCGCGATCGACACCGCGAAGCCCGCGGAGGCGCCCACCGACAGGTCGATGCCGCCGACGGTCATGGCGAGCATCACGCCGAGACCCGCGATGGCCGTCGGGGCGATGAACTTGAGCATGCCGAAGAAGTTCTCGGGCGTGCGGAAGCTCGGCTCCGTGATGACGAAGAAGAGGATGAGGGCGACCGTGACCGCCACGAACCCCCACTTCACGACGAAGGCGGCCACCCGCTCGGAGGTCTTCGTGGACGAGATGCGAGGGCGGGCGGTCATTCGGGGGCTCCTTCGGGGGAGGACGGGTGCGCGGCGCCGAGGAAGGCGCCGATGACGCTCGCGCGGTCGGTCTCGTCGGCGTAGCGGTCGAGCTCGATGCGGCCGGCGACGAGCACGACGATGCGGTCGGCCACCTCGAAGATCTCGTCGACGTCGCTGGAGAGCACCACGGCGGCGGCGCCTCCCGCGGCGATCTCGGCGAGGCGGGTGCCGATCTCGCGCCGGGCGGCGATGTCGACCCCGCGGAACGGCTCGTCGAGCAGCGCCAGCCGGGGCCCTGCCGAGAGCCAGCGGCCCACGACGACCTTCTGCTGGTTGCCGCCGGAGAGGTCGTCGATCGACTCGTCGGGCCCGGTGGTGACGACCGAGAGGCTGTCGATGACGCCCTCCGCACGCGAGCGCTCGAGGCGCTTGGTGAGGAGGCCGCCGACACTCGAGGAGCGGAGGAACGGCACCGTCACGTTCCGCTGCACCGACCAGCCCGGCAGGATGCCCTGCCGCTGACGGTCTTCGGGCACCAGGACGACCCCGGCGTCGATCGCGTGACGGGGCCGCTTGGGGGAGTAGGGCGCGCCCGCGAGGGTGAGCGATCCGCCGAGGGGAGCGGCGAGGCCCGCGAGCGCCTCCGCGATCTCGGTCTTGCCCGCTCCGATCAGGCCGAGCACGCCGAGCACCTCGCCCGCACGGATCTCGAGCGAGACGGGCTCCGACTCGGGCAGCAGCGTGACGCCGTCGAGCGTGGCCACGACCTCGTGCCCGCGCTGGGCGGCCCCGCGGTCGTGCGAGAGCTCGGCGGCGCGGCCGAGCATGTCGTGCAGGATGCCGTGCCACTCGAACGGACGGGCGGAGTCGCTCTGCACCCGGCCGTCGCGGAGCACGACGACGCGGTCGGCGAGGGCCTCGATCTCTCCGAAGCGGTGTGAGACGTAGATGATCGAGAGGCCCTTGGCGCGGAGGGCGCGGAGCACCTCGAACAGGCGCTCCGCCTCGGCCGCGGTGAGGGCCGAGGTGGGCTCGTCGAGGATGAGCAGCTGCGGGGTGCCGCGGAGGGCACGCGCGAGCACCACGAGCTGCGCGTCGGAGATGGCCAGGCCCGCGGCGTCGCTGCCGAGCACGCCGTCAGACCACGACAGCCCGAGCGTGTCGAGAGCGGCGCGGGCGTCGGCGAAGGCCGAGCCGCGGGAGCGGAGCGGCCGGCGGGTGGCTTGGGCGAGGTCGTCGAGGGTGAGGTTCTCGGCCACCGAGAGGCCGGGCACGATGCCGTCTGCCACCTTCTGGTGCACGGCCGAGATGCCGAGTCGTCGGGCCTGCACCGGCGAGCTGAGGTGCACGGCGTCTCCGCCGATCCGGACCTCGCCGCTGTAGCGGGGGTTGGCGCCCGAGAGCGCCTTGATGAGCGTGGACTTGCCGGCACCGTTCGCGCCGAGCAGCGCCACGATCTCGCCGGGGTGGAACTCGAGCGAGACGTCGGTCAGCACCACGTTGGATCCGTAGGCCACCGAAACGCCCGCGAGGGACACGACGCCGGCGCCGTGCCCCTCGTGGGCGTTCAGAGAAGGGGAGGTCATCCGGAGACCGCGGGGAGCCAATCCGCCACGACCACGTCGGAGAGCTCGAGGCTCGGCTCGGCGGCACGCAGCTCGGTGACGTTGGTGACCTCGTTCTCGGCGAGGAAGTCCTGCGTGATCGTGATCGCCGGGAAGAGCACCTCGGTCTCGTCGAGCTCACCCGCGAGGCTGAGGGCCAGCGTGCGCACGACCGCGGCGCCCACGGCGGCCGGGTCGGTGGCCGAGGTGGCGACCCAGGGGCTGCCCTCCGCGTTCATGACCTCGAGGTCGGCGTTGGAGATGTCGATCCCGTACACCTTCACCTTGTCCTGGAGGTTGTTCTGCTGCACAGCCAGAACTGTACCCTTCGTGATCTCGTCGTAGGGGGCGAAGATCGCCTGCACATCCGGGTTCTGCTTGAGCGCCGCGTCGACCAGCGGCACGTTGTCGCTCGCCGTGGAGTCGGAGACCTCACCGGTGGAGAACACGACGTCGAGGTCGTTGTCGGCCACGACCTGATCCCACACCTCGGCACGGCGGTCGAGCGGGGCGAAGCCGGTGGCCGAGACGTAGCCGACCTTGGCGCCCTCGCCGACATCGGCGATGAGCTGCTCGAGCACGCCCTCGGCCATCGACTTGTCGGACTGCGCGGTGACGATGACGCCCTCGCTGTCGGTGAGCGCGAGGTCGTAGATGACCACGGGGATGCCGGCCTCGACGGCCTTCGTGACGAGGGGCTGGATGGTGTCGGTCTGCCCGTGGTCGACGATGATGGCGTCGGGCTTCGAGGCGATGGCCTGCTCGAGGTCGCTCGCGTGCTTGGCGTTGTCGTTGCGCGCATCCGTGACCTGCAGGTCGATGTTCGCGAAGGAGGCCTGCGCCTCGGCCCCGGCGCCCCAGGCCTCGAAGAAGTCGCCGGCACCGCTCTGGCGAACGACGGCCACGGTGACGGGGTCGGCGTCGAAGGGCGCGGGCAGCTCGGCCGAGGCGGTGGGCGCGGTGCTCGCACCGGTGGTGGCGGCGGGGCTGCCGCTGGACTGCGCGCAGCCGGTGACGGCGAGGGCGCCGGCGGCGACGAGGGCGGTGACGACCGCTGCTCTGCGGAGGATGGCCATGGGAGTCTCCTTCAGGAGGACGGGGTGCTCGGGATGGGTGCGCCGGGGACCGGCAGGGTGCTGTGACTGCGAGTCGATTCAACCGCGCGGGCGAGCCGCCGCACGAATCGTGTTGCGCTCTGTTACTCGTGCGCGCCCGAGAGGGGACTGTGCAGGAGAGGAGGAATAGCATGGAAGTATGACCCTCCTGACCGTGTGGAACGACAACGACCCCTCGACGCCCGAGCTGCAGACTCGCGACTTCGACACCATCCATGACGTGCTGGCCGGCCTCGGCGCCCGCTTCAGCCGATGGGAGCTCAAGGAGCTGCCCGAGAACGCCACGCAGGAGCAGGTGCTCGAGCTCTACCGCGCCGAGATCGACGCCGTGAACGCCGAGCACGGCTACACCCTCGTCGACGTGGTGACGATCGAGCGGGAGGACACCGAGGAGTACCGTGCGCAGGCCGATGCCGCGCGCCAGAAGTTCCTCAACGAGCACCAGCACGACGACGACGAGGACCGCTTCTTCGCGAGCGGATCCGGTGTCTTCTACCTGCACGTCGGCGGCAAGGTGCACGCCGTGTTCTGCGAGGCCGGAGACCTGCTCTCGGTGCCGAAGGACACGACGCACTGGTTCGACATGGGCACGAACCCCGAGTACGTCTCGGTGCGCTTCTTCCACGACGACGACGGCTGGGTGGGCAACTTCACCGGCAGCGACGTCTCGAGCCGCTTCGCCACCTACGACGAGCTGGCCTCGGTCTCGGCCTAGCGCCGAATCCCTCCCACGAGTGGGCAGTTGATGCTCAGGTGGCCGACTCTGAGCAGCCGAAGTCGCCCACTCGTGGGAGGGGTCAGCCCAGGGAGGCGCCGAAGAGGAGGCCCAGGAGGTAGGTGACGGCCGCGGCGCCGTAGCCGATCGCGAGCTGGCGGAGGGCTCTGCGAAGGGGCGGGCCGCCCGAGAGCAGGCCCACCACGGCTCCCGTGCCGAGCAGGGCGAGGCCCACGAGAGCGGATGCCACGAGCACCGCGGGCAGGCCGGTCAGCCCGAACAGGTAGGGCAGCACCGGGATGATCGCCCCCGACGCGAAGAAGCAGAACGACGAGAACGCGGCCTGCCAGGCGGTGCCGATCTCCTCGTGCTCGTCGGAGGCGAGGCTGAGGGAGCCCGTGCCCGTGCCGAGCGCACCTCCGCCTCCGGCCGGCCCCTCGCTCCCCGGGGCCGTGACGCCGGCGTCGCCCGCCCGCGGCAGCCGGATGGCCGAGGTCGCGGTCGTGAGACCGCCGAAGACGTCGAGCGCTCGCGCCTCCGCCGCCTCCTGGCTCATGCCGCGCGCCCGGTAGACGAGGGCGAGCTCGTTGGCGTCGACGTCGAGCAGCGGTACCGCCGTGCTCGCCGAGGGGTCGGGCGTCGACGCGGCCAGCAGCTCCCGCTGGGAGCGCACCGACACGAACTCGCCCGCGCCCATCGAGAGCGCGCCCGCGAGGAGGCCCGCCACCCCCGTGGCGAGCACGACGCTCGCGGGCACGCCCGTGGCGCCGATGCCGAGCACGAGGGCGAGGTTGGAGACGAGTCCGTCGTTGGCGCCGAAGACCGCTGCCCGGAAGGTGCCCGAGAGGCGGCTGCGGCCCTTCGCGGCCAGCCCGCGCACGACCTCGCCGTGGATGCGTTCGTCGGCCGCCATCGCAGCGGTCGCGTCGTCGTCGGTGTCGTAGGGCGAGCGGGCCTCGGCGCGCTGCATGAGGGCGAGCACGAACACCGACCCGAAGCGCCGGGCGAAGACGCCGAGCAGACGCGTGCGGATGTCGGCGCGGCGGGGCTTGCCCACGTCGTCGCCGAGGAGCTCCAGCCAGTGCGACTCGTGCCGCCCCTCCGCGTCGGCGAGCGCCTCGAGGATGGCGCGCTCGGAGCCCGTGCGCCGCTGCGCCAGCTCGCGGTACACCTGGGCCTCGGCGCGCTCGTCGGCGAGGTACTGCCGCCACCGGCGGAGGTCGGCGGGCGTCGGCCCGGAGGCAGACGAGGGCCCGGAAGCGCGCGAGGGCCCGGAAGCGGGCGCGGAGGAAGAAGGAGACGTCATGGGGATCCCCACCATCCTGGCAGTCTCCGTGCACCCCTCAGGCCCCGGATGCCGCGACTCCCAGAATTTCGAGCTCCCGAAACGACCTCACCCGGGCCCCGCGCCAGTCCGGGCCACCCGCCCCTCGGCACCCCCGGCCACGAACCGGCAGTTCGTCCCGCTCAGCGCGCTCCAAAGCGGGACGAACTGCCGGTTCGACGGCGGGAAGGGAGGAAGGGCGCGGAAGGTGCGGCGGGTGGGGGCTCTACGCGCGGGCCGCGGCCTGCAGGAGGTGCAGCAGCTCCTCGCCTGCGAGGATGCCGCGGAGGGTCGTCACCTCGAGGTTGCCCGCCCGGTACTCCGCATCGTGGAGCTCGCCGTGTGCGGGGCGGAAGGCGGCATCCGCACCCTCGAGCATGGGCTGGTCGAGCAGCGAGTCGCCCGCCGCCAGGATGCACGGGCCACCGAGCCGCCTCGCGACCTCGGTGACCGCCTCGCGCTTCGTGAGCACCTTCGGCACGCAGTAGAGCTTCCGCCCCTGCACCGAGACCGACCAGCCGAACGCCTCGCAGGTGAGCCGCAGCTCCTCGAGCCACTCGCCCGGCATGAGGTCGCGGTCGACGATCGAGTAGACGAAGAGGTCGTCGGCGATGTTGGTCTTGAGGATCCAGGCCGCCGCCGCGAGGTCGCCGAAGAGCGCGTGCACCTCGGCGAGCGGCGCGCTCTCGGCCGCGAGCCGTGCCCGCACGCCGTCGCCCCAGTCGGCGTCGCGCTCGCCGTCGACGAGGATCTCGCCGCCGTTGCTCGTGACCGCGAACCGGGGTGCGGCGCCGAGCTGCACGCGCCGGTACTGCGCGATGGTGCGGGTGGTCACGGGCACGAACTCCGCCTCCTCGCGGAGAGCGGCGAGGAGGCGCTCGGACTCGCGCGTCATGAACGAGATCGGCACCCCGTTCCAGAGCTCGGAGACCACGATCGACGGCGCGAGGTCGTCCGGCGTCTCGAGCCAGAAGGCCTTGGGCGAGTAGATGAGCGTGCGGTCGAGGTCGCACGCGACCAGCGGCCTCACTGCTCGCTCCCCGCGGGCGCGCCGGCGACCGGGTGGATGAGGCCCACGCAGCTGTACGGCAGCTCCGGCACGTACTCCACGGGCACCCCGCGCTGCTCGGCGAGCAGCAGCACGTGGGCCACGTCGTCGAGGGCGTCTGGCCGCACGAGCACCTTCCACGGCACGCGCCGGAGGAGCACCCGCGTGGTCTCGCCGACGCCCGGCTTCACGAGGTTGATGCTCTCGATGCCGTAGGCCTGCCGGATGCGCTCGACGGCCTCCCAGCCGGCCCAGGTGGGCGTGCGGTCCTCGGCGAGGGCGGTCTCGACCTCGCGGGCGACCTCCTCCTGCACGTCGTCGAAGTGCGCGCAGACGGTGTCGAGCAGCTGCTCCGAGACGTCGTGGCCGGCGAGCTCCCGGTAGAACTTGGCGCCGTGGAACTGGTCGTCGGCGATCAGGTCGCGGTTGTAGACCGTGCGGGAGACGAGGCCGGAGACCGTCGAGTTGAGGCACGCGGAGGGGATGAGGTAGTCGTCGCGGGTGCCGAAGATGCGCACGCAGTGGCCAGGATCGGCGAGCACCGCGAGGTCGTCGGGAAAGCGCACGCCCTCGGTCTGCGCGTGCAGCTCGAGCGCGGCGGTGAGCTCGCGCGCGATCGCGCCCTTGCCCGTCCAGCCGTCGACGAAGGCCACCCGGGCGGGGTCGTGATGGGCGGCGAGATAGCGCAGCGCCGTACGGTCGACCCCCACGCCGCGCACGATGCTCATCGTGTAGTGCGGGGCGTCGACCCCGCGCATCCGCTTCGCCCAGCGGCGCATCAGGATGCCGATGGGGGTGCCGGCGCGGGCGAGCGAGACGAGCACGGGCGCGTTCCCGCGCTCGGCGAGCACGAGGTCCGTGACAACACCCACCGCCACCGCGAGGCGCCGGCTCGAGCGGGCGAGAGCGTCGCGGTAGAGCTCCTCGTACTCGGGCGAGGGCAGGTACTCGATCGGCAGCGATTCGGCGTAGTGCGCCTGACCGCTCTGGATGGCCTGCTCGCGCTCGGCGGCGGGCGCCTCGAGCACGGTGTCGCCGAGGTCGGTGAGCAGCCACTCGACGTCGTCGGCCGAGTAGGAGCCGAAGGCCGGGCCGGTGAGCGGCTGGGGGAGGGCCGGTGCGGGGGCATCGGTCATGCGGAGGTGGTCCGTTCGTTCGGGCGGTCGAGGGCGTAGGGACGGGTGGGATGCTGCACGGCGGATGCGGATGCGGCGGGTGCGGTGGATGTGCCGGACGCGGATGCGGGTGCGGCGGGCCGGCTCTCGGGCAGGAGGGCCACCACCACGCGGTCGGTGACCCGGCGGAGGGCCTCCACGGCGCCACCGGGGGCGAGGAGCAGCTCGCGGTCGACCCCGGGCTCCGGGAAGAGCACGATGGCGCCGAAGCGCGTGCCGGCGCGGGTGAGGTTGTAGGCGAAGCGGGGGCCGGGGCCGTCGAGCGTCGCGTCGTGGCTCGTGAAGGCGATGGCCGACGCGATGGCGTAGTCGGGGCGGTCGGTCGCGGCGATGGGGGAGCGGGTGGTGGTGGAGAAGCGCACCCCGCCCACCAGGCGGTCGAGCTCGGCGGCCACGGTGAGCGGCACCGCGATGAACTCCTCCGAGCCGACCACGAGCACAGTGGTCACATCGGCATCGCCACCCGCACCCGGCAGGGCCGAGCGGATGCGCCGTGCGACATCTGCAGCGAAGGCGGTGTCGAGGCGGCCGTCGACCCCGAATCGCGCACTCCGCACCGGTGCGACGTCGAGCTCCAGCGTCACGACCTCACCGAACGCCATCGCCGCCGCATCCGCATCCGCCGCCGCATCCGCATCCGGGACCGGCGACAGCGCCGGCAGCGCGTCGATCACCGCACGGGCACGCTGCAGCACATCCGCCGGCAGCGCGATCGAGCCGACCCCCAGCGCCACGACCGTGATGCGGGTGCCGAGCTCCGCGGCGAGCCCGTCCAGGGCGGCGCGGTCGGCCGCCGAGCGCAGGTCGATGAGCGAGGCCACCACCCAGTGCTCCTGCGGGGAGTCGTGGTGGAGCGCGGTGATCGTGTTGCGCACCGTGCGGCCCGTGCTCAGCTCGTCGTCGACGAGCACGGTCGTGCCGCCGGCCGGCAGCCACGACGCACCCGTGCCGAAGCGAGCGGGGTCGGGATAGAGCCGGTGGTCGCTCGCGTGCGAGTGCTCCTCCTCGAACGCGGTGAAGTGCGCGCCGGGCACGTCGTGCCGGGTGGAGTGCAGGTAGGGCGAGCCGAGGGCGTCGCCCACGAGGTGCCCGAGCCCGGTGGCGGTCTCGGCGTAGCCGATCGTCACGACCTCCGGATGCGACGTGCCGGCTCCCGCGCGGTGCAGCAGTTCGACGAGGCCGTCGAGCTCGGCCCGCTCGTCGGCGCTCAGGGGGCCGGTGGAGGCGAGCAGGCGGCCGAACGTCTCGAAGGGAGTCGGGTCGAGCGGATCCCGAGCCGCCTCGACAACCCCCGCACCGGTCCCTTCGACCTCCGTCCGCACGAGCAGCCCCAGCAGCCCGCCCGCCGCGACCGCGAGCCCCGGCACGGTCGGCACGTGCTTGGCCAGGACCGTCGACACGAGCAGCTGCGCCCGCTTGGGGTTGTCTCGGAGCGCGAGCCCCACGAGCGCCTCGAGCGGAACGAGGCTCCGCGACGCATCCGTCTGCACCGAGATGCCCACGGCCTCCTGCACGAAACCACCGGTCCAGACGCGGCTACGCGCATCCGCGTGCGCATCCGCACTCGCCTCCGCATCCGGAGCCGGCAGGCCGGGCAGACGGCTCACCGCATGCTCGTCTCGAGGAGGTCGACGAAGGTGGTCTCCTCGGCGGCGACCCCGAAGGCCTCGGCCCGCAGCAGCGTCTTGCGGGCCCACGCCTGGTGCGGCTTCATCTCGTTCATCTTGTTGCGGTACGGCGACGCGGTGGCCCCGCCACCCGGGCCGTCGGCGATCGCCAGCGCGTCGAGGTACTCCTCGTGGCTGACCACCGAGAGCGCGTGCACGACCGGCACATGGGTGGGGTGGATGACCGTCTTGCCGAGCAGCCCGTTGGCCTGGTCGAGCGAGATCTCGCGGATGAGCCCGTCGAGGCCGGCGAGCACGAGCCGCTGCCGCAGCTTCTTCTCGTTGGCCTCGGCGAACGGTGTCATGCGGAGCTGTGGTCGCAGCAGGCGCTCGGCGGTCTGGAAGTGCTCCCACACGGGCCCCGTGATCACGAAGTCGTCGGCGGGCCGGCCGAACACGTTCACGATCTCGGCGATCACGAACGACACGAGCGTGACGTCGTAGACCGTGAGGTCGCGGGAGCGCCGGAGCCCGAACGCGCTCGAGAGGTCGGTGGCGCCGATCCGCACCGCGAGCACGTCGTCGCGGTGCGCCTTCGTGACGTCGACGATGCCCTGCATCGCGCGGTCGCGGGTCTCGGCGTGGATCATGGCGGGCGACTCGAGGATCGGCATGACCCTCAGCCGCCGCCCGCCGCTCTCACCCGACTGGCCGAACTCGGCGTGGATGTCGTGCAGCGCGTCGAAGAACTCCTGCGCGTAGCCGTCCTCGTTCTGGTACTTCGGGATGACGAAGCCGCTCAGCAGGTCGAGACCGGCTCCGCAGAGATCGGCCATCCGCCGCATCTGGTCGGCCGATCGCACCCGGATGAACAGCAGGGGCAGCACGGGCGGCTCGTCGCTCGCCGCGAGCCGGGCGAGCACCGAGAGGGCCGCGGCCACGTTGGCCTCGGCGAACTCCACCACGTCGTCGGCGATCGAGTCCTCGAGGCAGAGCACCATGCTGAAGCAGCCGTAGGCGCCCTGCTTGACGACGTCGGCGACGAGGGTGGGCCGGGTGCCCGGGCTGTAGAGCGTGCCGCCGAGGGCGGAGGCGAGCAGCGCCGGAGGCGAGTCGACCTGGAGGTCGGCGGGCTGGCGGTGGAAGAGGCGGGCTGTCTCGTCCGGGTCGACGAAGCTGAAGTGGCGCACGTCAGCTCGTCCGCGACCGACGAGGTGCCACCGAGGTGGTGGGAACGAAGCCGAACTGACGCAGCACGGCCTCGAGCGGCAGCGGCTCGTCGAGCGGTTCTGCGCGCAGCTCGAGCACACCGTCGATGCGCAGCAGCGAGAGCACGACCGGATGCGCGGGGTCGCCCGGGTGCACCGTGAAGCTCTCGTCGTCGAACAGCTGCACGCCGAGAGGGGCGCCGCTGCCCACGAAGAGCGCGCGCCGGAGCGAACGCACGTGCCGGAGGGCGACGACCGCATCGCCCTCGTCGAAGCCCACGAGGGGACGGTTGCCGGGTGTGACGACGGGTGTGCCCTGGGCGGTACCGTCGAGCGTGAGCGATCCGGTCACGAGATCCGTCGACTCCCACGCCGCGGCCGTGGCCCCGGAGACGATGAGGCTGCCGATGGCCGACTGTCGGGCGTCGAGCCGCAGCACGGGCTCGTCGGGGCCCAGCTCGCGCACGTCGTGGGCCGTGGGCGCGGGGAACGGCTGCGGGCCACGGGGGCGGGTGGTGACGGGGGCTGAGGGTGTAGGGGCGCTGGAGCCGCCGCCCAGATCGAGCCCGACCGACGGAGCCGGGCGGCTCGCGGGAACGGGAACGGGAGCAGGAGCGGCAGGAGCGGACCGCCCCCCACCCAGGTCGAGCCCGGTGGAGGCCGGAGCGGAGGGCGCAGGAGCCGCCGCCGCGGGCACAGGCGGCGCGACACTCGCCGCCGCAGCCGGCTCCGCCACGACCGCACGCGGCTTGAGGCGCCGGCGCATGAAGACGAGATCCGCCCGCTCAGGCGAGGTGTTGCGCGGCACGGCTCAGACGTCGATTCGGAAGTCGGAGGCGATGCCCGCGAGCCCGGACGAGTAGCCCTGCCCGAGGGCCCGGAACTTCCAGTCGTCGCGGTGCCGGTAGAGCTCGGCGAGCAGGAGCGCGCGCGTGCTGCGTGCCTCGGCCAGCGGCACGTCGAACCGCACGAGCTCACGGCCGTCCGGGGTCGACACCTTTACCGAGGCGGAGCGCACGGGCGAGAAGTCACCTGGCCCCCGCACATCCGGATCGACGTAGACGAAGAACGCGATCTTCGCGACCTCGGCGGGGATGCGCGAGAGGTCGACGTCGATCTCCTCGTCGTCGGCCTCCGAGGCGAACGACACCGAACCGTCGTCGCTCACGATCTGGTTGAAGAACACGAGGTGGTCGTCGCTCAGCGCCTTGCCGTCGTCGCCGCAGAGCACGGCGATCGGCACGAGCTCGGTCTGCGGGCCGCGGCTCGGGATGATGTCCCAGCTGAAGCCGACCATCACCGAGGTGAGCCCGGGGTTCTCGGCGGTGAGCGCGGCGTTGGCGCCCGCGACGAGCGAGGCCATCAGCGGCCGCCCAGCACGAGGCCCTCGTCGGGCGTCTGGAACTTGTCGGCGAGGAAGCGGCCGTGGGTGGAGAGCTCGGCGATCGCGCCGATGCGGATCTGGTTGAGCAGGTCGTGGATCGTCTCCTCGATCAGCTCGAGCTGCCGGGCGAAGAGCTCGGTGCCGCGCGACTCGTCGACCCGGTCGGAGGCGGGCAGCGCGAGGAAGGCGCGGAGCGGGGTGCTGATGTAGTCGGTGATCATGGCCTCCAGCAGCACGCGCTGCTCGGTCGAGGCATCCTGAGCCGCGATGGTCGCCACGACCACGCGCAGCAGATCGTCGATCTGCCGGAGGCGGGACGACACGATGGCGGGGAGCTCCCGGCCCGCGCGGCGCTCGAGGTCGCGCAGGTCGTCGAGCTCGCGCGCGCTGCGCTCGTCGTCGGACTCGTTCGCCGGCGGGCGCGAGCGGCGCACGCCGTCGACACCGGGGGTGCCGGCGGCGAGGGCCTCCGCGTGCTCGTCGCCCGTGGGCCGCACGTGCTCCGCCGGAGGGGTCGCGCCGTTGAGGATGGAATTGACCAGTCGTCCTAGCGCCATGATCGTCCTTCAGTCGTTCTCGGGATCCAGCGGGTCGCGGGTCAGCGCAGCTCGCCGAGGTCCTTGTTCTCCGACTGGCGGCTGCGCTCGAGGTAGGGCTTCGCGCGCTCGAGGCCCGTCTCGAGGGCGGTGACCGTGCCCTGCATGTTCTTGGCGGCCTCGGCGCGGAAGGTGTCGATGGCATCCATCGTCTGGAACACGTTGTCGAAGGCCTTCTGCAGGGTCTCGACGCTCACGCCCGAGGTGGAGGCCTGCTGGTGGATGCGCGTGGTCTGGTCCTTCAGCATCTCGCTGGTCTGCAGGATCATGTTGTTCGTCGTGGTGTTGATGGCGTCGATCTGGTCGAGCACCATCTTCTGGTTCGCGAGCGCCTGGGCCACGATCACGGCCGTGCGGAGCGCGGCGATGGTGGTGGTGCGCGCGCGGTCGACACCCTTGATGAGCTCGGTGTTGTTCTTGCGGATCAGGTCCATCGCGAGGTAGCCCTGCACCGAGACGGCGAGCTGGGTCAGGATGTCCTGGTGGCGCTGGCGCACCGGGAACAGCACGTCGGCCTCGAGCTTCTGCGCCTCCTCGATGCGGCCCGCGGCACGGCTCGCCTCGATCTTCTCGACGCACGCGGCGTCGAGAGCCTTGGCGAACACCGCGTACTCGCTGAGCTGCTGCATGGTCTCCCAGAGCTGCACCTTCTCGCCGGCGAGCGAGGCGTTGTCCTTCAGCAGCTCGTCCTGACCGGCCATGAGCGACTTGATGATCTTGTCGAGCTGGGTCTGGGCCGACTCGTACTTCTGGAAGTACTTCGCGAGCTTGTTGCCGCCGGGGATGAAGCCGAGGATCTTGCGCCCCACGCCGAGGTCGGCCTGGTTGGGCGTGAGGTCTTCGACCGTGCTGCGCAGGTCGCCCAGGGTGGTGGCCACCTTGACCTGGGCGCTGTCGCCCGAGCGCTTGGCGCCGGCCACCGAGGTGGAGGAGCGCTCGAGCATGCGGCTGGAGTAGCCCGAGGACTGCACCATCTCCTTGCCGCCGATCTGGGTGATCCCCTCCACCTTCGTGGTGAACTCGGGTGCCCGCGGATCCAGGCTCGCCACCTCGGCGATGAAGGCGCGCGCCTGGGCCTGGATCTCGGTCTGCCGCTCGACGGGGACCGGCACCATGCCGGGGGCTTCGTCGGCCTTGACGATCTCCGGGGCCTCGGGGGCCTGCAGCACGAGCGAGGCCGCCTGGGTCTCGTCGGCGCTCGGGGGAGTGAGGGGCGTGCTCATGGCGATCAGCTGCTCTCGTGTCAGAGGATTCGAAAGAGGGGGTGTCGGGGAGCCCGGATCAGCCGAGCGGAACGCCGAAGTCGCCCGCGATGCCGGCGAGACCGGTGGTGTAGCCCTGGCCGACGGCCTTGAACTTCCACTCGGCGCCGTTGCGGTAGATCTCGGAGAAGAGCATCGCCGTCTCGGGAGCCGCGTCTTCACTCAGGTCGAAGCGCACGATCTCCTGGCCGTCCTGGTCGACCACGCGGCAGTAGGCGCCACGCACCTGGCCGAAGTTCTGGCGGCGCTCGTCGGCCTTGTCGATCGACACCGCGAAGATCACGCGCTCGACGTCGGCCCCGATCGACTGCAGGTCGACCGTGATCTGCTCGTCGTCTCCGTCGCCCTGGCCCGTGCGGTTGTCACCGAGGTGCACCACGGAGCCGTCGGCCGCGGAGGGCTGGTTGTAGAAGATGAAGTCGGCGCCGGAGCGCACCTTGCGGTTCGCGCCCACGAGGAGCGCCGACGCGTCGAGGTCGAACTGCTCGCCGCTCGTGGAACGCGGGTCCCAGCCGAGGCCCACGGTCGCGACCGTGAGGCCGGGGCTGGTCTTGGTGAGAGAGAGGTTGCTGCCCTTTTCGAGGCTGAGTCCTGCCATGATGATGCTCCTTCGTCGAGTTAGAGAGTCTGGGCGGCCGGGCCGAGCAGGTCCATGACCGAACGGCCGTTGGCGCGTTCACCGATCGCCTTGAAGCTCCAGCCGGCGCCCTCGCGGGAGACCTTGGACATGATCATGGCGGTGTGCGGGCCGGAGTCGGTGAGCTGGTAGCGGGCGACCTCGGGCGAGCCGGGGGTCGAGTCGTCGACCACGCGGCTGAAGGCGTTCTTGACCTGGTCGAACGTCTGTCGGCTGTAGCTGGAGATCACGAAGACGATCTGCGCCACCGCGGGGGAGACCTTCGAGAGGTCGACCAGGATGGTCTCGTCGTCTCCGTCACCGGCACCCGTGAGGTTGTCGCCCGTGTGCGAGGCCGATCCGTCTTTGCTCTTGAGCTGCTGGAACCAGATGGTGTCGAGCACCTTGCCCGTGGCGTCGAAGAAGATGGCCGAGGCGTCGAGGTCGACATCGGCTCCGCCGGCGAGGCGCCCGAAGAGCCCCTTCTTGACCGGTGCCGCGCTGTCCCAGCCGAGGCCCAGACGGATGCGCGTGAGCGCTCCTCCGTCGTTCTTCGTGAGAGAGAGCGACTGACCTTTTTCAAGACTCAGACCCATGGGTAACTCCTTGCTGCTTCGAATCGATTCACTGTCATCGTGCACGATCAGGTTTCGGGTCCCGGAGGCGCACTGCCTACGTTAGTAGGAACGCCTCCGGGTCCGCTCGGAACAGAGTCCGATGGTGCTGCTAGTTGAGGCCCTTCGAGTCGGCGCTCTGGGTGCCGCGGAGCTCGTGGGCCCTTGTGAGGCGCTCGGCGAGCTCCTCGTCGTCGGCCGCCTTCTCCTGGTACTTCGGAGCGAGGCCGGCGATCTGCTTCTCCCGCTCGAGCACGCGGGCGTAGGTGGTCTCGCGGGCCACGTCGTCGCCCTTGTAGTCGTGCTCGATGTACTTCTTGGCCTGGGCGCTCGCGTCGCTGATGACGGTGTGCGCACGGCCGGCCGGGCTGAACAGCGACAGCAGCACCGTGACGGTGAGGATGCCGACGATGACCAGGAGCGAGAGGCCGGTGCTGATCTCGAACACGGGCACGTGCTCTCCGCCGTTGATGAACGGCAGCGTGTTCTCGTGCAGCGCGTGCAGCACGAGCTTGACGCCGATGAACCCGAGCACCGCGGCGAGGCCGTAGCTGAGGAAGATGAGCCGGTCGAGCAGTCCGTCGATGAGGAAGTAGAGCTGACGCAGGCCCATGAGCGAGAACGCCGTGGCCGTGAACACGATGAAGGTGTTCTGGGTGAGGCCGAAGATGGCGGGGATGGAGTCGAGCGCGAAGAGCAGGTCGGTTCCACCGATGGCCACCATGACCAGCAGCATCGGGGTGAGCACCTTCTTGCCGTTCTCCACCGTGACGAGCTTGTCGCCGTCGTACTTGTCGGTGGTCTTGAACAGGCGCTTGGCGAGACGGATGACGAAGTTGTTCGCGTCGTCGCTCTCCTCCTCGGGCTTCAGCAGCTTGATGGCCGTGAAGATGAGGAACGCGCCGAACAGGTAGAACAGCCACGAGAACGAGTTGATCAGCGCGGCGCCCAGGAAGATGAACCCGGTGCGGGCGATCAGCGCGAAGACGATGCCGAAGAGCAGCACCTTCTGCTGGTCGGCGCGGGGCACCTTGAAGCTCGCCATGATGACGAGGAAGACGAAGAGGTTGTCGACCGAGAGGGCCTTCTCCGTGATGTAGCCGGCGAAGTACTCCGAGCCGAGCGTGGGCCCTCCGAAGATGAGCACCCCCACGCCGAAGACCACCGCGAGCCCCACGTAGATGGCCGACCACTTGGCAGCCTCGGGGAGAGTCGGTTCATGGGCCTTCCGCACGTGGAAGAAGAAGTCGAAGGCGAGCAATCCGAGGATGCCCACGATGGTGAGCAGCCAGACATAGGTGGGGATTTCCATGGGTTCCATATTAGTTGGTCTTATCCAACCATTCTCGACTTTCTCGCATGTTCGTCAGGAATAATTCAGCTATGAGCGATGCCGACAGGGGAGAGCGCGATCCGGGCGCCGTCATCCAGGCCTCCCTCTCCACCATCCTCCGCTGGTCGACCAGGGCAGACAACCGTCGCACCCTGCAGGATTCCGGCGGCGCAGCCCTCACCAGCACCGACGCGTGGCTGCTCGAGCACATCGCGACCTCCGGCCCCCACCGCATGTCGACGCTCGCCGAATGGCTCTCGGTCGACCGCTCCACCATGAGCACCGAGGTGCGCCGGCTCGAGGACGCCGGCCTCGTGGAGCGCACCGCCGACCCGAGCGACGGGCGGGCCGTGCTCGTCACCGCCACCCCCGAGGGGGTGGAGGCGCTGAAGCTGCACCTGCAGGCCGCCTACGAGGTCTACTCCACCCTCGTCGGCAAGTGGAACGAGCACGACCGCACCGAGCTGGCGCGGCTGCTCGAGCGCTTCGTGCACGAGTTCTCGTGGGTCACGGATGCGATCTCCCGCCACAACGCGGGAAGGTAGCCCGCCTAGCTGTAGCCGGACGGCTCGGGGTACGCGCCGCGCAGAGCGTGGTCGCCGACCTCCTGGGCCTTGTAGGCCACGGGGTCGTGCAGGGTGACCGTGCGGGCGTTCCGCCAGAAGCGGTCGAAGCCGTAGGAGGTGCCCGTGGCGCGGGCGCCGGTGAGCTCGAACACGCGCGAGGTCACGTCGAGCGCCACCTTCGTCGACACCACCTTGGCGGCCGCGATCTCGATCGCCGCCTCGCCGCGCTCCGCGTCGGTGAGCGCCCAGCCGCGGTCGGCGACGGCCGTCAGCGACTCGGTCGCCCGCCAGGTCAGCGCATCCGCTGCCCGTGTGGCCGCCGTGAGGTCGCCGATGAGCTCGCGGATGTAGGGGTCGTCGACCGCGCGGTCGACACCGCTCGTCGACCACGGCTTGGTGCTCGAGCGCACGTACTCCGCCGCGGCGGCGAGAGCGCCCTCGGCGAGACCGACGTGCACGTGGTCGAGCGCGAGCTGGAAGAACAGGATCGAGAGCGAGGAGTACGGGTGGTAGCGCGGCCCCTCCTGGCCGCCGAAGCCGAGCACGTTCTCCTCCGGCACGCTCGCGGCGTCGAACGACACCGATCCGGAGGCGGAGAGCCGCTGGCCGTTGTTCTCCCAGTCGTCGTGGTGGGTGACGCCCGGCTGCGTGGCGTCGATCACGATGGCGAGCTTCTCACCCGTGTCGACGCGGGTGCCGCTCGCGGTGATGCGGTCGGAGACCTGCGCGCCCGTGGCGAAGAACTTGCGGCCGCTGACCGTGAAGCCTCCGCTGCCCCCGCGGCCGGTGCCCGCCCCGCTCTCGACCGGGGTGAGGGCGAGCCCGGCGTCGCGCGGGTTGCCGGCGCCGCCCCAGAACCAGTGGTTCCGGGCGAGGCCGCGCTGCAGGGCCTGGAAGCGCTCCTCGTTCTCGTTGAGCTGGATGCGCCAGGAGTTGACGAAGTGGTAGGCGAAGAGATGGCCGAGCCCGCCGTCGGCGCGGAGCACCGGGCGGAGGGCCGACAGCACGGTGGGCCAGTCGAGGCCCCCGCCGCCGAGCTCGCGCGGCACGAGCGCGGGCAGGAGGCCCGTGGCGCGGAAGGCGGCGACCTCGGCGAAGGGGGCTGTGCCCTCGTGGTCGCGCTCGGCGGCCACGGCGGTGAACTGCTCGGCGAGGGCCGCGAGGGCGTCGGCCGCCTCGGCCGGGTCGGTGACGGTGCGGGGTGGGGCTGCGCTCACGCCGTGGGCTCCGTCCAGGGCGTGCGGTTCCACTGCCGGAGCACCTGGTTGCCGTGCTCGAAGCCGAGCACGCTCACGGCGGCGGTGTCGAGCACGAGGTACTCGCCGAGGCGGATGGGCGCTCCGATCCAGGTGGCGCCGAGGGAGCGCAGGTAGTGGCCGTGCGAGAAGATCAGCACGTCGTCGCCGGCGTTGAGGGTGCGGTGGGCGCGGCGGATGACGGCCTGGTTGCGCGCCAGGAGGTCGGCGGCCTGCTCGCCCCGGCCCTCGGCATCCTGAACGATGCCGTTCTCCCAGAGGTTCCACGGGCCCCCGTAGGCCTCCGCGATCTGGGGGCTCGTGAGGCCCTCGAACGAGCCGTAGTCCCACTCGGCGAGGTTCGGATCGACCTCGGGCGCCGGGCTGTCGACGAGCCCGGGGGTCACGAGGGCGGCGGTGTCGGCCGCGCGGCGGCGGGGGCTCGTGAGCACGAGGCCGAAGCGGCGGCCGGCGAGAGCCCGGCCCACGGCCTGCGCCTGCTCCTCGCCACGGGCGGTGAGCGGGATGTCGGTGCGGCCGGTGTGGCGGCCGTCGAGGCTCCACTCGGTCTCGCCGTGCCGCACGAGCACGATCTGGGGGGCGGTGCCGCGGGCGGCGTGCCGGAAGGTGTCTCCGGCGTCGGGGTGGCCCTCGGGAAGGGCGGCGGGGTGCGGATCGGGGAGTGTCATGGGAGGCCTTCGGACTCGGGAGGCGAGCGCGGGAGATCGCCTCATCCAGGGTAGCGGCCGGCCGCTCGCGTGTGACGCGGGATGGCGTTACCTGACGTGCTCCCGGGCGAAACGTGTCCGCAATCTCGGCGCGCGAGGATGGCGGCATGACAGAGCTCACCGTGGTCGATGCCGTGATCCTCCCGATGGCCGACCGGACGGTGCTCGATCCGCCGGTGCAGGATGGGCCGGTGCGGGATGGGGCGGTGCGGGATGGCCAGGAGGCCGAAGGTCCCGACTGGTTCCGCGGATGGCTGCGGGTGGGCGACGACGGGCGCATCGCGGCGATGGGCGAGGGCACGCCTGCCCCGGGCGACATCCGCGGCGACGTGCTCGACGTGCGCGGGGCCTTCGTGGCGCCCGGCTTCATCTCGGCGCACAGCCACATCTTCACGAGCGGCATGCGCGGCATGACCCCGGGCGACAGTCTCTACGGCTGGGTCGGCGAGCAGAGCACCTTCATCTCGGGGGCCGACTCCGACGACATCTACTGGTTCACCCTGCACGGCTGCCTCGACTTCCTCGGCAACGGCGTCACGAGCGCCTACAACTTCACCGACTCGCGCGTGGTGGGCAAGTACGACGCCGAGAGCGACACCCGCGAGATCTACGCGATCCGCCCAGAGGAGTACCTGCACCGGCAGATCGACGCCGCCCGCGACGCCGGCCTCCGCACCATGAACGCCCTCCGCCTCGACTCGGAGTTCCAGCCCGCCGAGGAGGCCTTCGCGGTGTTCGCCCGAGCCGTCGAGCACCTCAAGCGCTCGGTGCCGGCCGAGCTCGATCTCGGCGCGAGCGTCTTCGGCGCGGTGCAGTGGTCGGCGAGCGAGCAGGCGGCGCGCGACGAGGTCGCCGCGATGGATGCGCACGGCATCGGCAACCAGGCGCACTTCCTCGAGACGAGCGAGGCGCTCGACCAGCAGCGGGAGAAGTTCCGGTGGTACGAGGAGGCCGGGGCGCTGCGGCCGGGATTCCTCTTCGGCCACTTCGTGCATCCGGACTCGTACATGTCCCGGGTCGCCGCCGAGAAGGGGGCCGGCATGGTCTGGCAGCCCACCTCGAACGGGCGGCTCGGCTCGGGCGTCGCCGACATCCCGCACTACCGCTCGCTCGGCATGCCGATCGGCGTGGGGCTCGACGACCAGAGCTGCACCGACGTCTCCGACCCGTTCCAGAACCTGCGGATCGGCACCTACACGCAGCGGGCCGTCAACCAGGACGCCTCGATCGTGATGCCGCGCGAGATGCTCCGGATGCACACGCTCGGCTCGGCCGAGGCGCTCGGCCCGCAGGTGGCGGCGGCCGTGGGATCGCTCGAGGTGGGCAAGTTCGCCGACTTCCTCGTGGTCGATCCGGCGTCACCCGACACGGGCCCGGTGTGGGACGTCTACGCGCACTACGCCTTCGCGTGCGGGCTGCGGAACCTCAAGAAGGTGTTCGTGGGCGGGGAGCTCGTGTCGGCGGACGGCGTCTCGACGCATCCGCTCGCCGCCCGCGCGAGCACCGAGCTCCACACACGGGTGCGGGAGGTCGCCTCGAGGGCGGCCTCCCGCAGTGTGGAGCGACTGGCCTGGTGACCAGCGGGCGTGGCTACAGGGAGATCAGGCCCTGGGTCTTCGAGGTCGCGGCGGCCAGGCGCTCGGCGACGTTCTGCCAGTTGGCGATGTTCCAGACGGCCTTGATGTAGTCGGCGCGCACGTTGAGGTAGTCGAGGTAGTAGGCGTGCTCCCAGACGTCGAGCATGAAGAGGGGGATGACGCCGAAGGGCACGTTGGACTGCTGGTCGAAGAGCTGGAAGACGGTGAGGTTGCCGCCGA
>NZ_JAHFUY010000075.1 GCF_023264895.1 Herbiconiux sp.
CGCCGCCGTCGTTCTTGCCGCCTCGCTCCTGCTGAGCGGATGCGCCGCCGGCGCGAACCCACCTGGCGCCGGTGCCACGGCATCCGACGACCGGGTGACCTCGACCCCCTCCGCGTCCCCGACACCGTCGGACCCTCCGACCGCCCCACCCGCGACCACACCCTCCGTGCCCCTCTCCGACGCCAGCCTCGGCGCCGCGGCCACCGCTCCGACCGTGCCGCCCGTGCGGGTGGAGGTGCCCTCGCTCGGGATCGACGTCTCGGTCGCGGCCGAGGGCGTCGACGCCGCCGGAGCCCTGGCCCTCCCCGAAGATCCCGATGTCGCCTCCTGGTACCGCTGGGGCCCGTCCCCCTGGAGCCCCGAGGGCGCCACGGTGATCGCCTCGCACGTCGACTCGCTCAAGTACGGCCTGGGCCAATTCGCGCGGCTCCCGGATGCGACGGCGGGCACCCGGATCAGCGTCACCGCGGCAGACGGCCGGGTCGCCGACTTCGAGGTGCAGCACGTCGACCTCGCGGCGAAGGACGGCATCGACTGGGGACAGGTGTTCGACCGTGCGGGCCCCTCCCGGCTCGTGCTCATCACCTGCGGCGGCGAGTTCGACTACGACACCGGCCACTACCGCAGCAATGTGTTCGTGACCGCCGTCCCCGTTCCGGCCGCGTGAGGGGCCGCGAGTATGCTCGGACCGAAGGCGGGACCGGCGACTGGGCGTCGCCCCCGCCCGAGCGGTCCGGCCCGCGACGGAGCGGCCACGACCAGGAGGCAGCGCTCTGACGTGACAGACCGAGAGACCGAGGACAGGCCCGCCCCTGCCGCCGATGCCGCGCCTCCCGCCGACACCGCGCGTTCCTCCGACGCCGTACGTTCCGCCGCCGCACGCCCCGCCGATCTCGCCGACGCCGAGCGCGCGGCGGCCGCGATCGTCGAGGCGGCGATGGCCGAGTCGTTCCGCGACGGCGACGAGTCCGCGCTCGCCGCGGCCTACGCGCGCTGGTCGGCGCTCGTGCACACCCTCGCGCTCCGCTCCCTCGGCGACCCGCGCGACGCCGAGGACGTGACGCAGAAGGTGTTCGTGGAGGCCTGGCGCAGCCGCACCCGCTACGACCCCTTGCGCGCGCAGCTGGGAGCGTGGCTCGTGGGCATCACCCGGCACTGCATCGCCGACGCGCTCGAGGCCCGCAGCCGGGCCCGCCGGGCCGAGGAGGCCCACGCGGCCCAGCTCCCGCTGCCGGAGGAGGATGCGACGGCCCGTCTCGCCGAGAGCCTGCAGGTGGCCGACGAGCTCGCCCGCCTCGCCCCGGAGCCGCAGCGCGTGATGCGACTCGCCTTCTACGCCGATCTCACCCACGCCCAGATCGCCGACAGACTGGGGCTGCCGCTCGGCACGGTGAAAAGTCACATCCGCCGAAGTCTCGGTCGGCTACGAACACGTTTGGAGGTGAACGATGGAACACACTGATCCGGATGCGCTCGCGCTGATCGCGCTGGGCGACACGACGGCGACAGACCGCGAGCGCGCGCACCTCGCCTCCTGCGCCGTGTGCTCCGACGAGCTCGACGCCCTCACCCGCACGGTGCAGCAGGCGCGCGCCGCCGACGCCGAGCCGCTCGTCGACCCCGCCGCCGCGGTGTGGGCTCGCATCCACAACGAGCTCCAGCTCTCCATCGACCTCCCGGCGAGCGCACCGGCGGCCGCAGCGACCGGGCCCGCAGCGACCGGCCGCGCGACGACCAGCACGCCGGTGACCAGCACACCAGCGGCCGGCCCCGCGGCAACCAGCCCGGCAACGGCCGGCCCCGCGGCCTCCGCCCCTTCTTCCTCCCACCTGGCCACCCGCAAGCCCTCCTCCCGCCGACGTACCCGCCTCTGGGCGCCCCTCGCGGCCGCGGCGCTCATGCTCGGCCTCGTCGCCGGCGCCGGTGTCGGAATCTGGTGGCAGGGCACGCAGCAGTCCCCGCGCGGCATCGCGGTGGCGGGAGCCGAGCTGGCTCCGTTCCCCGACTGGCCGGATGCGCGCGGCAGCGCGGTCGTCGAGCAGTCAGGCGACGGACGTCGCCAGGTGGTCGTCGATGTCG
Source organism: Herbiconiux sp. (assembly GCF_023264895.1). Taxonomy (GTDB): domain Bacteria; phylum Actinomycetota; class Actinomycetes; order Actinomycetales; family Microbacteriaceae; genus Herbiconiux. Next base: position 2,080 of record NZ_JAHFUY010000075.1, read on the forward strand.
ACCCCGCGGTGGATCCTGCAGCCGGAGGCGGCGATTCGCCGCTCCGCGAGGTATGGCTCATCCGCGGCGACGGCACGGGCCTCGTGAGCATCGGCTTCCTCGACGGCCGAGAGGGCCGCTTCGACATCCCCTCGGGGATCGATCTGGCCCAGTACTCCCTGGTCGACATCTCGGCCGAGACCGACGACGGCGACCCGACGCACTCGGGCGACTCGATCCTCAGGGGCGAGCTCAGCGAGCTCTGACCCGGTCAGCGCCGAAGATCCGGCCCCGCCGCTCACGCCCGCCCAGGTCACGCCCCGACGGTGCGCCCCGAGAACCGCCCCAGGATCTCGCCGAGCCCCGCGGGCTCCTCGGCCGGGAGCGGCTGCAGCGCCCGGCCCTCGACCGACGCGATGTGGGCGTCGACCAGCCGCTCGGCCGCTCCCACGTCGCCCGAGGCGAGCGCTTCGACGAGGGCGACGTGCTCGGCGAGGCTGTCGTCCTGCGGATGCGCGACGCCGTACACGGCGAGGATGAGCGTCGTGCGCCCCAGCACCTCGAAGACGTAGCGCCGGAGCAGCGAGTTGCCGGTCATCTCGGCGAGGAGGATGTGGAACTCGGCCGCGAGCCGCACCGAGAGCTTGTGCCGGCCGGCCTCGGAGGCCTCGCGCTCCTGCTCGATCTGCGCGAGCAGCGCGGCGTGCAGGCGCTCGTCCCACCGCAGCGCCACGAGCCGCACCACCTCGCGCTCGAGCGCGCGGCGCACCTCGAAGGCCTCGAAGGCCTCCTCGCGGCTGGGGGTGGCGACGGTGGCCGACTTCGTCTTGCCCACGTCGACGAGGCCCTCGGCCGCCAGGCGGGCGATCGCCGCGCGGATGAGCGTGCGGCTCACCCCGAAGTGCACCCCGAGGTCGCCCTCGGGCAGCTTCGTGCCGGGCTTCAACGCGTTCTCCATGATCGCCTCCCGCAGGGCGGCGTAGGCCGCGGCGCTGCGGTTCTCCGTGCTCGGGCCGAGGGTGTCCATGAGCCGATCATAGAGGACGGCCGACGAACCACGCCGGAAACGCATGCGAAACATAGAGTTTACGTATACCGAAATGAGATCAACGGCATACTGAGCTCATGACCGGAACCCTCCACCTCAACGCCCAGCAGCGTGAGCTCCTCACCCGCAGCCTCGACGCCGGCGAGGCCGACGACCTCTCCGCCCTGCTGAAGCGGGCGGTGCTGGAGACGGCGAGCAGCCAGGTCTCAGCGCTCCGGGTGCCGGCCGTCTCGGGGCGTGCCCTCGACTGGCGGAGCGGCCTGACGCATCCGGTGCCCGCCGAGCGCGAGCTGCTCGAGGAGTTCGTGCTCGAGCCCGGCACCGGCAAGGCCCTCGAGGTGCGGGCGGGCGAGCTCGTGCGCATCGAGCAGATCGAGGGCGCGCAGTGCGTGGACTTCAACGTCTTCAACCTGCGCGACTACCGCGAGTTCTTCCACACCGGCCGCACCCGCACTCTGCACGGCATCAACCCCGGCGCGGGCGACTTCCTCTGGTCGTCCCCGCCCCGCGAGCGCGCGATGATGTTCATCCTCACCGACACCGTGCACGCCAACGACGTCGTCTTCCCGCGCTGCAGCGCCAACCTCTACGAGACCGCCTACGGCTTCGCCACGCACACCAACTGCGCCGACATCCAGGCCGAGGCCCAGCGCGAGTACGGTCTCACGCCCGACGACGTGCACGACTCGTTCAACCTGTTCATGTCCACGAGCGTCGACGACGGGATGCCCGGCATCCATCACCAGTCGTCGAAGCCCGGCGATCACGTGGAGCTGCTCGCGGTGATGGACGTGCTCGCGGTGCCGAACATCTGCGGCGCCGACGTCATGAAGACGAGCAACTTCTCGATCAAGCCCGTGCTGGTGCAGCGCTGGCGCGCGGGCGCGGCCGATCTCGACGCCGTGCCCGAGCTCCAGGTCTACGACACCCAGCGCACGGTCGAGCAGTTCCGGCAGCCCGTCATCCGCCAGGAGCGCGCCCTCGAGCGCGACCCCTCCTACGTGCCGGCGTTCGCGAACACCCCGATCCGGTACGAGGCCGTGGAGGTGCAGCTCGACGCCGAGACCGCCGAGTCCTTCGCGGGCCTCTGGCGGCACGACCTCTACGCAACCGAGGGCGAGGCCCTCCGCGACGTGCTGCTCGCCTGGTGGGCGGCGGCGCACCGTGCCTGACGTCGACTTCACGACCCTCGGCGAGTACGAGCGCTACAAGCTCATGGCGAGCCTGATCGTGCCGCGGCCGATCGCGCTCGTCACGACGGTCGACCCCGCGGGCTCCGCGAACGCCGCGCCCTTCAGCATGTTCTGCATGCTGGGGGAGGAGCCGCCGCTCGTGCTGATCAGCCTCAACCGCACGGGCGAGCACGGCCGCCGCGACACCGCCCGCAACATCGACTCCTCCGGCGAGTTCGTGGTGCACATGGTCGACGAGCCGATCGCCGAGGCCGCCGACCGCTGCGGCGACGCGCTCCCGCACGGGGTGAGCGAGCTCGCGGCCGTGGGCCTCGCCACGCGGCCCTCGCGCCAGGTGCGGCCGCCCACCATCGTCGAGGCTCCGGTGGCCTTCGAGTGCGTGCTGCACGAGAAGCTCGAGACGACCAGCCGCGAGGTGTTCCTCGGCCGGATCGTGTCGCTGCACACGCGCGACGACCTCATCGACACCGAGGCCTGGCGCGTGCGGCTCACCGACTACGCGCCCGTGGCCCGCTTCGGCGCGAGCTTCTACACCACCACCCGCGACCGCTTCACCCTGCGCGGCGCCCCGGCCCTGGCCGACGCCGACGAGCTCTGACCGACCGATCCGCCCCAGCCCCATCCCGCCCCGCCCCTGCACCACTCCCACCACTCAAGGAGATCCCATGCCCCGCACCCGCCACCCCCGCCTCCGGGCCGTCATCGCCTCGGGCGCGCTCGTCGCCTCCGTCGCCGCCCTCAGCGGGTGCGCGTCGAGCAGCACCGCCACGAGCAGCACGGCCGCGGCCGACCTCGAGATCGGCGCGGTCGACCTCGCGGCGGCCGGCTGCCCCGCGAACGTCGTCATCCAGACCGACTGGAACCCCGAGGCCGAGCAGGGCAACCTCTACCAGCTGATCGGCCCGGATGCCGTGATCGATGCGCAGAACAAGGCCGTCTCCGGCCCGCTGTTCGCGAGCGGCGAGTACACGGGCGTGAACGTGGAGGTGCGCTCCGGTGGCCCGGCCATCGGCTTCCAGACCGTCACGAGCCAGCAGTACACCGACCCCGACATCACCCTCGGCTACGCGAACACCGACGAGGCCGTGCAGCTCTCGGACGAGATGCCCACGACGGCCGTCTTCGCGCCGTTCGAGGTGGGGCCGCAGATCATCATGTGGGATCCGGAGACCTACCCCGACGTCGAGACCATCGCCGATCTCGGCAAGACCGACGCCGTGGTGCGCTACTTCGGCGGCGCCGCCTACATGGAGTACCTCATGGGCAGCGGCATCCTCCCCGCCGACCACGTCGACGGCAGCTACGACGGCACGCCCGCGAGCTTCATCGCGGCGAACGGGGCGGATGCGCAGCAAGGCTTCGCCACCGTCGAGCCCTTCGTCTACGAGAACGAGATCGCCGACTGGGAGAAGCCCGTCGCGTTCGAGCTCATCCACGATGCGGGCTACCCCATCTACGCCTCCGCGCTCTCGGTGCGCTCGGGCGACCTCGAGGAGCTCTCGCCGTGCCTCTCCGAGCTCGTGCCGGTCATCCAGCAGGCCACGGTCGACTACTACGCCGACCCCGCGGTCACGAACGAGCTCATCCTCGAGGCCGTCGAGGAGTTCGACAACGGGTGGGTCTACACCCCCGGCGTGGCCGAGTACTCCGTGAAGGCGCAGGTCGACCTCGGCCTCGTGGGCAACGGATCGGACGACACCGTCGGCAACTTCGACCTCGAGCGGGTGCAGGAGATCATCGACATCACGACCCCGCTGTTCGAGGAGCAGGGCACCCCGCCCGCCTCCGGCCTCACGCCCGAGACGATCACCACGAACGAGTTCATCGACCCGTCGATCGGCTTCTAGCCGATCAGGCCGGTCCGGTCGTCCGGACCGGCCTTCGCCTGCCAGGCTGTCGGCATGACCGAACTCCTCGTGGTGCTCGTCGGTGGTTTCCTGGTGATCGCCGCTGCCACCCTGATCGCCCCGCGGCTGCGCATCGCCTCGCCGCTCGTGCTCGTGGCGGTCGGGGTGGGCGCGAGCTTCATCCCGCTGCTCGCCGGGATCGAGATCGAACCCGAGTGGATCCTCGCCGGCATCCTCCCGCCCCTGCTCTACTCGGCGGCGGTGTCGATGCCGGCCATGAACTTCCGGCGCGAGTTCGGCGCCATCAGCGGTCTCTCGGTGCTGCTGGTGGTGGGCACCGCGCTGCTGCTCGGCGTGTTCTTCCTGCTCGTCATCCCCGACCTCGGGTTCGCCTGGGGTGTGGCGCTCGGCGCGATCGTGAGCCCCACGGATGCCGTGGCGACCTCCATCATCAAGCGCACGCCGGTCTCGCGGCGGGTCGTCGCGATCCTCGACGGCGAGAGCCTGCTGAACGACGCCACCGCCCTCGTGCTGCTGCGCACCGCCATCGTGGCGACCGCCGCGTCGTTCTCGTTCTGGGGTGCCGTCGGCACGTTCGCCTATTCCGTGGCGGTGGCCGTCGTGCTCGGTGGCCTCGTCGGCTGGCTCAACCTCGCTGTGCGCAGGCGGGTCACCGACCCCACCGTCAACACCGTCATCTCCTTCGCCGTGCCGTTCCTGGCCGCCGTCCCCGCGGAGCTGCTCGGCGCATCCGGGCTCGTGGCGGCCGTGGTGGCGGGGCTCGTGACGGGCATCCGGGCACCGCGGGAGCTCTCGCCGCAGAACCGCCTGTCGGATTCGCAGAACTGGCGCACGGTCGAGCTCATGCTCGAGGGCGCGGTGTTCCTCATCATGGGGCTGCAGATCTCGTCGATCATCGCGGATGTCGAGCGCGATCACTCGGGGGTCGGGCCCGCCCTGCTCGTCGCGCTCGGCGCCCTCGTGCTGACCGTGCTCGTGCGGGCCGCCTACGTGTTCCCCCTGCTCGGCGTACTGGCGTGGCGGAGCCGACGCAGCGAGCAGCTGCAGCCGCGGCTCGAACAGATGAAGGCGACGCTCGACGGCCCCGGCGGTGCGCAGTCGGCATACGAGGAGCTGACGGCGGGGCGGCGCGGCAGCGGAGGAACGGGCGACCGGGGTGGCCAGTCCGGACGGGTCTCGCGAGCGGATCGGGGTCGGCCGACATCGAAGCGGCAGCTCGACCAGTTCGCCCGCCGGGTGACGCAGGGACTCGCCGACATCAAGTACTTCCTGAGGCAGCCCCTCGGCTGGCGGGAGGGCACGGTGGTCGTGTGGGCCGGCATGCGCGGAGCCGTGACCGTCGCGGCAGCCCAGACTCTGCCCGAGGACACGCCGCAGCGATCGGCGATCGTGCTCATCGCGTTCGCGGTGGCGGCGCTGTCGCTCGTCGTGCAGGGCGGCACGGTGGGGCTGCTCGTGCGGAGACTCTCGCCCAGGCGCGCCGAGGCGGTCGCGGATGCGGCCACGGCGGAGGAGTCCGAGCTCGAGGCCGAGCGCACCGAGCTCTTCGTGCTCCTTCGTTCCTGCATCGAAGCCATCCCGGAGCCACCCGAGATCCGCTCGGGCGACCGGTCGCCCGAGGTCTTCGACATCGCCAAGAGGTACCGGCTCCAGGTGCTCACCGCTCAGCGCTCGGCGCTGCTCGACGCCCGCGATCACGGCACCTTCGATGCCGACATCCTCGCCGAGGAGCTCGCGAACCTCGACGCCTCGCAGATCGCGCTCGAGATGCGCAGCCGATTGCCCGGGACGTGAGCGAGGGACCCTGACGGAGTTCGGAGGGAGAGGATCCGGAGTAGGTTGCGTGGCATGGCCTCCCGCATCGGTGAACTCGTCCTCGAAGCCCGCGACCCCGAAGCCCTCGCGCGGTTCTGGTGCGCGGTGCTCGACTTCGTGGTGCTCGACGAGGCGGAGGACGGCTCGGTCGAGATCGGGGCGCCGGACGGGTTCGGCGGCTCGCAGCCCACGATCTACCTGAGCCGCAACGAGGCACCGAAGCGGGATCAGCTGCGGCTGCACATCGACCTCAACCCCACCGACCAGGACCAGGACGCGGAGCTCGAGCGGCTGCTCGCCCTCGGTGCGAGGCCGGCCGACGTGGGGCAGACGGGCGAGGAGTCGTGGCACGTGCTGAGCGACCCCGAGGGCAACGAGTTCTGCCTGCTGCGGGCGCGGCTGGCCCCGGTGCCGGTCGTGCCCCGGTCGGCGGCCGAGGACTGGGCCGGCTCGGGCCTCGGTTCCGACCTCAGCTGACCGGCAGCAGGTCGCCGATCACGCCGCCCGGCAGCGCGATCCAGCCCTCTCGGCGAGCCTGGCCGAGCACATCCGGCGTCGGCCGCACGTGGAGCCCGAGTGCGGCACCCCGGGCGGCCAGCGCGGCGATCACCGCATCGAAGGCGTCGGCGGAGGCGGTCATCGGCTCCGCGAAGGCGGCGGCGTCGAACCACGGCGCGGCGTTCGCCAGCTGGGAGACGAGCCGCGCTCGGGCCCCGGCGTCGACCCGATACCCGGTGGTGTCGAAGCCCCAGACGCGCAGGGTCGCTCCCGGGTAGACCTCGGCGATGTGCCCGGCCCCCGAGCGGTCGACGTCGAGGCCGTCCTCGCGCAGCCGGGCCAGCAGTCCGGCGCAGCGCATGGCCGTGAGCCCGAGCCGGTCGGTCGAGACGCTGAGCGGCCAGCGCCCCGTCACCTCACGGGTGCGGCGGTCGGTCTCGCGGTAGGCGAGGGTGCGGCGCCACTCCATGCCGCCGTCGGCCGGCGGGCCGTCGAGGCGGTCGGAGGCGTGGTCGGAGACGAACTCCACGAACGCGTCGGGCCAGCCCAGCGCGCAGTCGATGCCGAGCTTGTCGACCGTCCGGGCCGTCTCCACGACGAGCGGATCGGCGACTCCCACGTGCAGCTCGACGAGCGCGGCCGCCTCCGGCCCCCACTCGATCACCGCGAGCGCCGTGCCCTTCGGCTCGGCGGCGAGGTCGACTCCGGCGGTGCGCATCCGGCCACCCTAAGCCCTCACCGAGCCCGGATCGCGGTGCCGTGGTGAGAACTCCCCATCGGCGCCCCGCCACCTCGGGGCTAGCGTGAGCGCATGACTGCACGACACGTGATCCGGCGCCTGGCTGCGATCGGGGTGCTCGCGGTGGCGGCTCCGCTGGCGGCCTGCGCGACCGTGGCTCCGGTGGAGACCGGTGCGGCCACCGCGAATCCGTGCCCCGCCCCGATCTCGCCCCCCGCCGCGCCGTCCGGTTCGGACGACGCCGCCTCCGTCGTCACCCCGGCCGAGCTCTGCGCCCTCGACGGCCGCCCTTGGTCGTACTCCGTCTTCATCTCCGTGATCGACGCCCCCGACTGGGGCGACACCACCGAGGCCTGCGACCTCGCCCGCCAGGACGCCTACTGGGAGGGCTGGCGCGAGGTGCAGCCGGAGGTCATCACGCTCGAGCTCGCCGATGGCTTCGGAGAGGACCCCGACTTCCTCGGGTCCGTCGCCGTGGCTGTGGTGCAGAATCCGGATGCCGCCGACATCGTGGCCCGCATCGACGCCGAGGTCGACACCTGCCTCGAGGGCTCGACCCAGTCGCGCCTCGAGCACGGGGAGTGGCGGGGCGTGCGCGGCCCGGCCCCCGGCGACGACGGTGAGGACCTCTCCTGGTGGGTGGCGGGCGACGGATCATGGACGCTCGTGCAGGCCTATCTCTCCGAGACCCTCCCGCCCGCGGAGGCTGCGGAGTTCGAGTCGGCGCTCGAGACCGTGCTCGACGCCCAGGCCGGCCGCTGATCGCCGGTCTCTGGCCCCTGATCGCTGGCCGCTGACCCGGCGGCTCAGAATGTGAGCGGCTGCCCGAAGTGGTACCGCGACTCCGAGGAGTAGGTCACGTCCCACTGCGCCGCGATGTGCGTGCGGTACATCGACACGTCGCGGAAGTACTTCTGCATTCGCGAACCCTTCTTCGCCGAGGTCGTGCCCGCGGTCGTGAAGGCGAGGTCGACCGCCTGGTCGGCGAGCCGCGCGGCCTGCTGCAGCACGGCGCGCAGCCGCGCATCCTGCTCGGGGGTGAACTCCTCACGGGTGTCGATCCAACGCTCGGCGAGGGCGATGTACTGCCGGGTGCCGGCCAGCAGCAGCGCCTCGGCGGAGTCGGTGAGCGCGAGGATCTTGCCGAACCAGCGGTGGTACTCCGGGGTGTCCAGTCGGGCCCCGCGCGGCGGGAAGCTCGCCTTCTTCGAGGCCATGAGCTCCTCGAACTCGTCGAGGGCCGCCCAGGCTGCGCCGATCTGGGTGGCGATGAGCTCGGCGTTGAAGAACGTCATCGTGCGCCCCACGTACTCGGCGGCCCCGTGCAGCCCGAAGCCCACGGTGCCGCCCTCGCCGAGCTCGTGCTCGCGGAACTCGTAGACGATCGAGAGGTGGTCCGGCACGAAGGCGTCGGTCACCCGGATCGAGTTCGAGCTCGACGCCTGCATGCCGATCGTCGTGTCGCCGCCCCAGTCGTCGAGGATCTCGTAGTCGCTCCGGGGGAGTGCGTACATCCGCATCCCGATCATCCGCTCGCCGTCGAAGGTGGGCGCCACCACCAGCGCGTGCGTGCTCCACATCGAGCCGGAGCAGTAGTCCCAGGTGCCGGTCAGCCGGTAGCCGCCGTCGATCTTCTCGCCCCGGCCGGAGGGCACGGTGCGGGAGGGCGCGATGAAGTCGCCGCCGCCGAACAGCTCGGCCTGCCCCTCCTCGGAGTAGAACGAGCCCACGTGGAAGGCGTGGCCGGCGCCGAGGATGAAGGCCCAGCCGACGCCCGGATCCCCGCGCGAGATCTCGATCCCCACCCGCATGAACGCGTCGAGGCCGAGCTCGAGCCCGCCGAATCGGCGCGGCTGCAGGATGCGGTAGAAGCCGGCCTCGAGGAACGCCTCGTGCACCTCGCGGCTGTAGCCGCCGAGCGCCTCGTGCTCGCTCTGCCTCTCCCGCAGCAGCGGGCGCAGGGCCGCCGCGGTGCGGACGAGCGCGTCGGCGTCCGGATGCGCATCGGGCGCCGCAGATGCGGGTGCGGAGGGGGAGGGCGGGACGTACAGGCTCTCGGTCATGGCGGCTCCTCGGCGTCGTTGCTGAGCGGAATCTCCTGCCACCCTAGACGCCGATTTCGAATGTCTGCATGATTGTCATACGAATTGGCGTCGATTTGCACATTTCCGCCAGGTCGGGCCTCTCGGCTTGCCCCGGCCGCGTGCGCTGGGGTTCTGTGAGACCACCAGCACGAGCGATACGAAGCCAGCACGAGCGATACGAAGGAGTAGCGCGTGATCGAGTTCGACGACGGCGTCGCACAGACCGAGCTGCCCGACTCCCGGGTGGTCACCACCGACGTCCTGATCGTGGGCTCCGGCCCCGCGGGAGCATCGGCCGCCCTGTTCCTCTCCACCCTCGGCATCCCGAACATCATGGTCACGAAGTACCGGTGGACGGCGAACACACCGCGAGCGCACATCACGAACCAGCGCACGATGGAGATCTTCCGCGACGTGGGGATCGAGGAGCAGGTGCTGCAGGAGGCGACCCCGCACGAGCTGATGGGCGACACCGTGTTCTGCACCGCCGTCGCGGGCGAGGAGATCGGCCGCATCCTCACCTGGGGCACCCACCCCGCCCGGCACGCCGACTACCGCCTGGCATCGCCCTCGATGAACTGCGACATCCCTCAGACCTTCCTCGAGCCGATCCTGCTGAAGAACGCCACCCAGCGCGGCACCCAGACCCAGTTCTCGACCGAGTACCTCTCGCACGAGCAGGATGCCGACGGCGTGAGCGTGCGGGTGCGCAACCGGCTCTCGGGAGACGAGTACACGATCCGGGCGAAATACCTCATCGGGGCCGACGGATCGCGCTCGAGGGTCGCCGCCGACATCGAGTTGCCCTACGAGGGCCGCACCGACATCGCCGGATCAATGAACATCACGTTCACCGCCGACCTCTCGCACCTCGTGGCCCACCGGCCCTCCATCCTCTACTGGGTCGTGCAGCCGGGCTCCGACATCGGGGGCATCGGCGCGGGCCTCGTGCGCATGGTGCGGCCCTGGAACGAGTGGCTCATCGTCTGGGGCTTCGACATCGCCCAGGGCACCCCCGAGGTCTCGGAGGGCGAGGCCCTGCAGATCGTGCGGAACCTCATCGGCGTGCCCGACCTCGAGGCCGAGATCACCGGCATCTCGCTCTGGGGCAACAACGAGCTGTACGCGACCGTGCTGCAGAAGGGCCGGGTGTTCTGCGCCGGCGACGCCGTGCACAAGCATCCGCCGTCGAACGGCCTCGGCTCGAACACCTCCGTGCAGGACTCCTACAACCTCGCCTGGAAGCTCGCCGCCGTGCTGCGCGGGCAGGCCTCGCCGGCGCTGCTCGACACCTACACGGCCGAGCGGGCGCCCGTCGCCCGGCAGATCGTGCTGCGCGCCAATCAGTCGGCCCGGGAGTTCGGCGGCATCTTCGAGGCCCTCGGCCTCGAACCCGGGCAGAGCGAGGAGGAGATGCTGCGGGCGATCGACAGCCGGAAGGATGCGACGGAGGCGGGTGCCGAGAAGCGCGCGGCCCTGCGGTCGGCGCTCGAACTGAAGGACTACGAGTTCAACGCGCACGGCGTGGAGCTCGGGCAGGTGTACGAGTCGGCGGCGATCGTGGCCGACGGGTCGCCTGCCACCGCGTCGCTCCGCGATCCGGAGCTCTACTACGCGCCCTCCACCCGTCCAGGCGGCCGGCTGCCGCACGCCTGGGTGGGGGACGAGAAACGCAAGGTCTCGACTCACGACGTGGCGCCCTACGACGGCTTCACCCTGTTCACCGGAGCGCTCGGCGCTCCGTGGGTGGAGGCGGCGGAGCAGGCGGCCGCGAGTGTCGGCGTCGCGGTGCGCACCGTGGTCGTGGCTCCGGGGACCGACACCGCCGACCTGTACTTCGACTGGGCGAGGCTCCGCGAGGCCGACGGGGTCGGCGAGGGCGGGGCCGTGCTGGTGCGGCCCGACAAGCACGTGGCATGGCGGGCCTCCGCCCTGCCAGGAGAACCCGGCACCCGGCTGCGCGAGGCGCTGCTGAGGGTGCTCGGCCGAACGGAGGAGACGCCGTGAGCGAGATCGCAGGAGAGCCCGAGCAGGAGGCGGATCAGGGTCCGGCGCAGGGGCCGGATCAGGGCCGGGTCTCGGCCGAGCAGACCGCCGTCGAGGAGGAGCTGCTCCGGAAGGTCGTGGAGAGCTTCGCCGGCACACCCGATCCGCGCCTGAAGCAGATCATGACGTCGCTCGTGCACCACCTGCACGCCTTCGCCCGCGACGTGCGGCTCACCGAGGAGGAGTGGAACGCCGGCATCGCCTTCCTCACCGCGGTCGGGAACATCACCGACGACCGCCGCCAGGAGTTCATCCTGCTCTCGGACGTGCTCGGCCTCTCGATGCAGACCATCAACATCAACAACGAGAAGGTCGGCGACGCGACCGAGGCGACCGTCTTCGGCCCCTTCTTCCTCGACGACGCCCCGCTGATCGAGATCGGCGGCGACATCGCCGGGGGAGCGCCGGGCGAGCCCTGCTGGATCGAGGGCAGTGTCATCGACCTCACGGGAGCGCCCGTACCGGGGGCGCGGATCGAGGTGTGGGAGGCCGACGAGGACGGCTTCTACGACGTGCAGTACTCCGACGGGCGCCTGGCCGGCCGGGCGCACCTCTTCGCCGACGACGCCGGGCGGTACTCGTTCTGGGGCATCACCCCCACGCCCTACCCGATCCCCGACGACGGCCCGGTGGGCGCGATGCTCGCGGCGACCGGCCGCTCGCCCATCCGGTGCGCGCACCTGCACTTCATGGTGACGGCCCCCGGGATGCGCCCGCTCATCACCCACATCTTCGTGGAGGGCGACGAGCGGCTCGACATCGGCGACAGCGTCTTCGGTGTGAAGGACTCGCTGATCAAGCGGTTCGACCCGCAGCCGGCGGGCACCGCCACCCCCGACGGCCGGGTGGTCGAGGGCACCTGGTCGCGCTCGCGCTTCGACATCGTGCTCGCGCCGGCCCCCGGCGGTGCCGCGTGACGAGCCCCGCCGTCTCGTGGTTCTCCACCCGCGGTCTGCCGCCGGATCGGCGCACCGCGGCCTGGGAGCGGCACAACGACGCGGAGCTCGTCTCGCTCACGGCCCGCTCCCGCCCGGGAGCACCGCTGCACGCCGAGGAGCTCACGGTGACCCTGCCGCGGCTGAGGGTGGCGCGGGTCGCGGCCACCTCCCACGACGTGTCGCGATCGGCCGCGCACATCGCCGAGGCGCCCGTCGACGGGCTCGTCGCCTACCTGGCGCTCCGCGGCACGAGCACGTTCGAGGTGGCCGCGGGGCGCACCGTGCTGTCGCCCGGCTCGATGATCGTCGTCGACGGCGACACCCCGTTCCGGCGGAGCTTCCCCCGCGGGCTCGCGGAGTACGTCGTGACGGTTCCGCGGGAGTCGCTGCCGGCGCTGGGCGCCCCGGATGCGGGCTGCCGGGGCGAGGTCGCCGCGGTCGACCTCCGCTCACCCGGGCGGGCGGCCGTCGCCGGCGCCCACCTCGCGCGGCTCGCCGCCACCGTCACCGGACGCCCGGCCCTGGCCGACGCCGAACTCCAGTCGCGCATGCTCGACTGCCTGCGCAGCCTGCTCGACGACGAGCAGCCCGACGCGGCCAGGCTGCATGCCGCGAGGGCCGTGATCGCCGAGCGCTTCCGCGATCCCGAGCTCGGTGCCGAGGAGATCGCCGCGGCGGTCAGCGTCTCGGTGCGCCAGCTCTCCCGCATCTTCGCCCGCAGCGGCCAGAGCGTGCCGCAGGCCATCCGCGAGGCCCGGATGCGCTTCGCGCGCAGCCGCCTGAGCGACGCCGAGCACGCCGACCTCCCGCTGAGTGCGCTCGCCGTGCAGAGCGGCTTCCGCTCCCTCGCCCACTTCTCGCGCACCTACCGCGCACGGTTCGGCTGCTCGCCCTCGGAGCACCGGCTGGCACCGCACACCCGTCCCCTCACCCCATCCCGTTCCGACACCAGGAGAAGTGCACGATGACGTCCGCATCCCGTTCCCTCGCCCGTTCCCGCTTCCGTTCGCGTTCCCGTGCTCGCCGCTTCGTTCCGGTGTTCGCGCTCACCGCGGCCGCCGCGCTCGTGCTCGCCGGCTGCTCCGGCGCATCCGGAGACCCCGCCACCACCGGCAGCGGCTCGGGAGACGGTGCATCAAAAGGTGCCGCCGCCGATCCGCGTGCCCCGGAGCAGACCGACGTCGCCGTCGGCGGCATCCGTGCCCCCGGCCTCGCCCCGCTCTCGCTCGCCCAGAGCGCGGGCATCGCCGCCGACTACGGCCTCGAGTGGACCCCGTCGTGGGTCGACAACAGCGGCATCGCCGTGACGAGCGTGCTCTCGGGCGACCTCGTGGCGGCCAACTCGAGCTACTTCGGCGTGATCGACGCCGCCCTGCAGGGCCTCGACATCGTGGTCGTGACCGAGGGCTGGGCGAGTGCGCCGGGCACGGGTTCGCTCGAGACGATGCCGGATTCGGGGATCGAGTCGGTCGAGGACCTCATCGGCAAGACCGTGGCCGTCGTGTCGCTCAACAGCAGCCACGCCATCAAGCTCAAGGACCAGCTGCTGAAGGCCGACCTCGACCCCGACGACGTGAACTGGGTCGAGCTGCCCTACGGCGAGGTCGCGACGGCGCTCGAGCAGGGCACGGTCGACGCCTCGAGCGCGGTAGGTGCTGCGCTCGCCGCCGCGAAGAACGACCTCGGCACGGTCACGGTCTTCGACTACGGATCGGGCGAGTACGAGGGCATGGCCGAGTCAGGCTACATCATGAAGCGCTCGTTCGTGGAGGCCAACCCGAACACCACGGCGGCGATCCAGTGCACGCTCGCGGAGAGCGCGCAGCTCGCGCTCGACGACGAGGAGACCTACCTCGGCGAGCTCACGGCGGTCTTCGGCATGACCCCGGAGGCGGCGAAGGCCGACGTGCCGCCCGCCTTCATCTCGGGCAGCCGGGCCGACGCGCTCCAGAAGAACGCCGACATCTACCTCAACGTCGGCTCGATCGAGGGGGAGTTCGACATGTCGAGCATCACCATCCCGATGCCCGAGAACTGCTGACCCGGCATCCGGCCGGCTGGCAAGCGCCCGGCGGCTCCTACTGCAGCCGGGCGCTCGACGATCGGGGGTGCAGCACCGGGCGCGGCTCGGTGAGCACGACATCGCGCGGGCTTCCGGAGCCGGCGAGGAGCTGCCGCACGGCCGCCGTGCCCACCTCGTGGAGGGGCAGGCTCACAGTGGTGAGCGTCGGCACGAGGTGCTCGCTGATCCAGGTGTCGTGCACGGCCGCGACGGAGAGATCCTGCGGCACCCGGAGCCCCTCCTCGGCCGCGGCACCCAGGATGCCGATGCCGATGAGGGTGTTGCCCGCCACGAGCGCGGTCGGGCGGCCCGCGTGCTCGTCGTGCCACCGCTCGGCGAGCACGCGGAGCCCTCTGCGGCCGCTGTCGGCCGACCAGTCGCCGAACACGAGATCCTCCGGTCGGAGTCCGAGTCCGGCCTCCTCGAGCGCGTCGCGGATGCCCTTCTCGCGCAGCCGGTTCGTCATCGAGTCCCGGGGCCCCGAGACGAGCCCGATGCGGGTGTGGCCGAGGTCGAGGAGGTGCTCGGTGAGCAGGCGCGTGGCGCTCGGCTCGTCGGGATAGACGTGCGAGACGGTCACCGATCCGGATCCCGCCCCCGTCTCGTCCGGACTCGCCGGGGCGTTCACCACGACGGTCGGCACGGCCCGGGCGATGTCGCCGATCCGCTGGTCGAACCCCTGATGGCCGCCCTGCACGATGAGCCCGTCGACGCGGCGGCCGTTGACGAAGATGTTGAAGGCCTCGTCGTCGGCGAGCAGCTCGTCGATGTCGCCCAGCACGAGGAAGTACTGGTGGGCTGCCGCCTCGGCGCGGGCACCGCGCATGAGTTCGAGGTAGATGGGGCTCGAGAGGTCGTGCACCACGAGCCCGATCAGCCCGGTGCGGCTCGCGCGGAGGCTCCGGGCCGCCACGTTGGGCACGTAGCCGAGCCGTTCCGCGACCTCGAGGATGCGGGCCTTCGTCTCGGCGGCGGCCCGGGCGCTCGCGTGACCGTTGAGCACCCGGGAGGCGAGCGGAGCCGACACGCCGGCCTCCCGGGCGACGTCGCTCAACCGCACGGCGGCTCGCCGCACCGGGCCGGAGCCGGATCCATCCATCCCTCCACTATGCCGGTTGTTCGGCCTTCGCGCGGGAGACGAGCGTGCGCGTCTCGGGCAGCAGGAACATGCCGAGCGCCGCGAGCAGCATCAGCACCAGGCAGTAGAGCGCCACGAGCCAGAACGAGTCCACGGCCGAGGTGAGCGCCGCGGCCACGAACGGCAGGGTGCCGCCCACGAGCGCACCCGTGATCTCGCGGCTGAAGGTCACGCCGGTGTAGCGGTGGCGCACGTCGAACAGCTCCGACATGAAGCCGGACTGCGCGGCGAGCATGGCGTCGTTGCAGAACGTGAACACGAGCACGAGCGCGATCCACACGAGCACGGGCGTGCCGGTGTTGAGCAGGAAGAAGAACGGGAAGACGAGCACCGCGGCCCCGATCGCGCCCGCGAGGAAGACGGGCCGGCGGCCGACCTTGTCGCTGATCCAGCCGGCGAGCGGGATGGTGAAGAGCTTCAGCACGTTGCCGATCAGGATGCCGGTGAGGCCGATCCACGGCGGCGCGCCCACCACGGTCGTGAGATAGGTGAGCGCGTAGACCGAGGGCAGGTAGCTCGCCACGTTCGGCCCGATGCTCGCGAGCATGGCGAGAGGGATGCGCCGCCCGGCCGAGCGGAACAGCTCGGTCAGGGCCACGCGGGGCACCGCGCCCTTGGACTTCGCCTCGGCGAACTCAGGGCTCTCGGAGACGCGCAACCGGATGACGATGCCGACGACGCAGACGACGATGCTGAGCAGGAACGCCACTCGCCAGCCCCAGGAGAGGAAGGCCTCAGCCGGGAGGGTGGTGTTGAGCAGGGTCAGCACGCCCGTGGCCAGGAGCGCCCCGGCCGCGTTGCCGGCGCCCGGGATGGCGGCGTTCATGCCGCGGGAGCCCTCGCTCGAGTGCTCGGCGGCGAGCAGCGTCGCCCCGGCGTACTCGCCGCCGGCGCCGAACCCCTGCAGCACCCTCAGAACGATCAGGAGGATCGGCGCGGCGACGCCGATGGTGGCGAAGTCGGGCACGAGGCCGATGAGGGTGGAGGAGATGCCCATCAGCACGAGGGTGAGGAACAGCATCTGGCGCCGCCCGTAGCGGTCGCCGAGATTGCCGATGATCACGCCGCCCACGGGGCGGGCGAAGAAGCCCACCGCGAAGGTCGCGAACGAGGCCAGGGTCGCGGTCAGCGGATCCTGGGTGGGGAAGAACACGGCCGGGAAGACGAGCGCGCTCGCCGTGGCGTAGAGCGAGAAGTCGTACCACTCGAGTGCGGTGCCCACGGTGGCGCCCACCGTGGCCTTGTTGATGCGAAACGTCATTGTTCTGGTCATCCTTTCAGGGCGAGTCGCACGGAGACGGTGACGGGCGTCGTCACTCCGTGGGTGTCGGTGGCGCTTCCTGCAAGGCGCAGGAAGCCGCCGAAGTGCGTGACGCGGGCGAACGCCGATCCACTCGTCGTGATCCGGGTGCCCTCGTCGAGCCAGCGGATGCCGTCGGCACTCAGCTGCACCCGCAGGTCGAGAGAGGTTCCCTCGGCGGGGTCGTGGAGGTCGACGAAGAACACGGCCTCGTCGGCCCAACCGCACTCGAACGGATGCGTGACGACCTCGTTCTCGAACGGCTGGCGGAGCTCTATGACGGAGCTGGCGAAGGTCTTCATGCGTTCTCCTCCGTCTCGGCCGAGATGACGACGGAGTCGACGAAGAGCGAGACGCGCCGGTCGGTCCCGGACTCCACGAAGAAGACGGGATTCAGCAGTCCCTCGATTTCGGCGTAGGCGGGGGCCCAGGTGGGATGGGCTCCGTCGGGGAAGGTCAGCGTGCGGTTGCCGGCGGAGAAGCGCTCGTAGCGGCGCGACCCCAGGTCGATGGTGAGCGAGATCGGCGTCCAGTTGAGCTTGTCGTCGGACTCGTTGTAGATGAGGTGCTGGTGACCATCGTCGAACCAGGTGGTGGCGGCGGTCGAGCCGTCGGCGTGGCGCTCGCCGAACCACTGCGGATCGATGCCCGCCTTGTGCCAGCCGTCCCGGCCGTAGCTCCACTCCTCGTCGGAGGCCTCGGTGGGGCTGTAGAACTGCCAGCGCCGCACGGGTTCACCGTCGATGGCGTTGACGTAGCGCACGCCCGGCATGTAGCGGTGCTCGCCGTCCTGCAGGTCCACGAAGAAACCGAACGCGCGCAGGTCGTTCACGCCGAGGCCGGGGCGATCCTGCTCAGCCTTGTACGCGATGAGCGCCTCGATGCGCAGGCGCCGCGCGCCGGGCGGGACCGCCAGCCGCTTGATCGCGAGACCCATCGACCCGGCTGCGGGCGGCTCGTCGGCGGGGGCGGCGTGGGCCCGGCTCGAGATCTTCAGCGAGTAGGTGCCCTGCGCGGATCCGTGGGTGCCACCGAACGCGAAGGTCGCGGAGCTCAGCATGGTGGGGCCCCAGTGGATGAGGTCGATCTCGTCGGAGTGCTCGCGGAAGCCGGGGGCCACGAAGTTGGGCCGCAGATCGAGCCAGCCGTTCATGCCGGTGTCGAAGTCGTCGGCCGCGAGCACCCGGGGAAGGGGAGTGAAGTACCCGGAGGGGTGAGGGCTCATGGGGGTCCGTCCTGTGCTGCGGTACACGATCGATCGGAACAATCGATTTATCATTTGTACCCGGACAGCACCGGGGCGTCAACCCTCGGAATGGATCAGGCCGCGGCGCCCGCGATCGCCGTGGTGCGACCCGCCGCGTCGCGCACGATCGCGCAGTGCTCCGGGTCGGGGTGCTCGGTGAGCTCGATCACCTGGTCGAGGCGCTGGCGGGCCTGCTCGAGGTCGGCGATCACCGAGGTGATGCGGTCGCGCTCGGTGTGCAGGCTCGAGAGCATCTCGGGAGGGGCGTGACCGGTGTCGACGCAGGGGAGGATGAGCGCGATGGTGCGGCTCGCAAGACCGGCGGAGAAGAGATGCTGGATGAGCCGCACGCGCTCCACAGCCGCCTCGCCGTAGACGCGCTGCCCACTCGGGGTGCGCTCGGAGTGCAGGATGCCCTGCTCCTCGTAGTAGCGCAGCGCCCGGGTGCTCACGTGTGCGCGCGCCGCCAGCTCGCCGATCCTCATGTCCTGCATCGCGCATCCTCCCCGCCGACTTGCCTTGGCGACTTGCCCTTGACGTCAACGTGAGGTCTTAGCGTAGCGGATGGAGGCGATCGCGACCGCGAGCGCCCCGTGAGAAAGGACACCCATGAACATCCGAGGATCCGTCGCTCTCGTCACCGGAGCGAACCGCGGCATCGGCCGTGCCTTCGTCGACGAGCTGCTCGCTCGAGGCGCGGCCAAGGTCTACGCGGCCGTGCGGCGACCGGACCAGCTGGCTGAGGGAACCTTCACCGACCAGCGCGTCGAGGTGCTGCGGCTCGACCTCCTCGACGCCACGAGCGTCACGGATGCCGCCTCCCGCGCCACCGACGTCACCCTCCTCGTCAACAACGCCGGCATCACCACCGGCACGAACCTCCTGGCCGAGGGCGCGCTCGAGAACATCCGGCTCGAGCTCAACACCCACTTCTTCGGCACGCTCGGCGTCATCCGCGCCTTCGCGCCGGTGCTCGCGGCGAACGGCGGGGGAGCGATCGTCGACATCCACTCGGCGCTGTCGTGGTTCTCCATCGAGGGCGCGAACGCCTACGCCGTGGCGAAGGCCGCCGAGTGGGCGATGACGAACGGCGTGCGCCTCGAGCTGGCGGGCCAGGGGACCCTCGTGCAGGGCGTGCACCTCGGCGCCGCCGACACCGACATGATGGCCGGCTACGACGGCCCGATGACGAGCCCGCGCGGCGTCGCCGCAGCGGCTCTCGACGGGGTCGAGGCGGAGGCGATCGAGGTGCTCGTCGACGACTGGTCGCGCATGGTGAAGGCGTCGCTCTCGAAGGACCCCGCCGAGTTCTACGCCGAGGCGCTCAGCGGCAGCAACGCCCGCCCCTGACCTGCCCGGGTGCCCGGGCGAGGCGCTCAGCGCCCGTTCGGGCGCCCGCCGAGGCCGTAGACCACGATCGCGGCGATCGGCACGGCGAGGAAGAACACCCAGGCCCAGGCCCAGCCGCCGGCGAGGAATCCGATCAGCAGGAACACGACGAGCGCGACCAGCGGGACGATCGACACGATCGCGACCCCCGTGCGGCCACCGAGGGGAGTCTTGCGGGTGAGAGGGTTGGCGTAGGGATCCTCGGTGGACATGGCGTGTTCTCTTCCGTCACTGCCGGTCGTCGTCATACGACCGATCAATCGAAGCGTAGGAGCGCGTGTCTCTCACCGGGTATCCCCCATTCGGGCTATTCGGGTCAGGGCCTGCCGGTGCTGAAGGCGAAGCGCTCGAAGAGGTCGTCGAGGTCCTGCCCCGTGCTCTGCTCGGCGAACGAGACGAAGTCGGCGGTGCCCACCGTGCCGCCGGCGTTGGTGCTCGCCCAGGAGCGCGCGAGCTCGAAGAACGCGTCGTCGCCCACCTCGGTGCGGAGGGCCTCGAGCGTCATGGCCCCGCGCTGGTAGACCGCGTCGTCGAAGATGCCGGTGGGGCCCGGATCGGCGACCTCGGCCTGCCAGAACTCGTCGTCGGCCGGGAGCGCCATCAGGCGCTCGACCTGCTCGGCGGGGCCCGGCCCTCCGGTGTGCTCGCTCCAGAGCCATTCCGCGTAGGTGGCGAAGCTCTCGTTCAACCAGATGTCGGACCAGCGCTTGATCGACACGCTGTCGCCGTACCACTGATGCGCGTACTCGTGCACGAGCAGGCCCAGGTCGTCCGGATCCTCCCACGCCCAGACCGGGTAGATCGGGCGGGTCTGGTTCTCGAGTGCGAACTCGAGCTCGCGCACGTCGTCGGCGATCCCGCCGGCCTCCGCGAAGGGATACGGGCCGAACACGCCGGAGAGGAACGAGACGATCTCGGGCTGCGCCTCGAACATGCGCCGGGCGACCTGGCCGTAGCTCTCCGCACTGCCGGGAACTCCCTGCTCGAACAGCGCGGGGTCGATCGCGTTCCAGTAGTCGACGCCGTCGGCGCTGAAGGTCGTGAGCTCGAACCGGCCGACGGTCGCGGTCACGAGGTACGGGGCCATCGGCGACTCGGCGGCCCAGTGCCACACGGTTCTGGCTCCCTCGGCGCTGTCTCCCTCAGCGCCGGCTCCTTCCGTGGTCTGCTCGACCAGGCGGCCGTTCGAGACCATCGTGAGGCCCTGCGGCACCGCCATCCGCACCGAGAACGTCGCCTTGTCGGAGGGGTGGTCGTTGACGGGGAACCAGGTGGCGGCCACCCGCGGCTGGCCGGCCACGAGCATCCCGCCGTCACGGTCGTCCCGGAACACGCCGGCCTGCCCGAACTCGTCCTCGATCAGCTCCGGCACGCCGCTGTAGACCACCTCGACGGTGAACTCCGAGCCCTCGGCGATGCCCGCTGCCGGCGTGATCGTGAGCTCGGTGCGGCCGGGCGTGGTCAGCGGATCGTCACTGCCCGCGGCGTCGGGCTGGCCCGTCAGCGCACTGATCGGGGTGGTCTCGAGGCTCCACTCGGCCGGATCGCCGTCGACCGAGATCCCGTCGACCTCGAGGTCGTCGAAGTCGAGGTCGAAGGCCGAGAGGTTCTGGGTGGCGGTCGCCGAGAGGGTGGCGCTGCCCTCGATCGCTCCCGTCCCGGGGTCGTAGTCGAGGTCGAGGTCGTAGTGCCGCACGTCGAAGCCGCCGTTGCCGTCAAGCGGGAAGTAGGGGTCGCCGATGCCGCGGGCTCCGGCGGTGAACCCACTGGCATCCGCCGAGGTGGGCGCCGTGGAGGCAGGTG
>NZ_JAHFUY010000076.1 GCF_023264895.1 Herbiconiux sp.
CGCCCCCCCCCCGACCTTCTTCCCACCCTCGTACGCCCAACGGGCGCCGTGAACGGAGGAAGAACCGTCGTCGCAGCCGCAACGGAGGAGAATCCGACGCCCCCGGCACCGAAGGTCCTCCGTTCCCGTCGCGAGGTTCCTCCGTTCTCCAAGCGTCCGCCGCTCACGCCGGACAGTTGCCGACGATGCCGTCCCCCCACGAGCGCCCCCATCTACACCCACGCCCACAGCCCACCCGAATAGAATCAGGCCGATGTCCACGAGCAAGAAGAAGCGACCCCGCGGCAACCCCGCGCGATCCGGCAACCCCGCCCGCGCGAACCGAGCGGCGGACGGCGGCAGCGGCACCACGGTCGACGGCCGGCCGTCCGCACCACCCGCCGGCCCTCGCACGCCCGCGGCCGCGTGGATCGCCGGAGCCCGCCTGCGCACCCTCACCCTCTCCATCGCGCCCGTCGCGCTCGGCACCGGTGCAGCCGCCGTGATGACCGACATCGACCTCACCCTCGTGCTCCTCTGCCTCGCGGTCTCGGTGCTCCTGCAGATCGGCGTGAACTACGCCAACGACTACTCCGACGGCATCCGCGGCACCGACGACCACCGCGTCGGCCCGCCCCGCCTCACCGGATCCGGTCTCGTCCCGGCCAAGCGCGTGCTCACCGCCGCGCTCGTGTTCTTCGGGCTGGCCGCCGTCGCGGGCCTCGCCATCACGGTCATCACGGGCCACTGGTGGCTGCTGGCCGTCGGCGCCGTCGCGATCGCCGCCGGGTGGTTCTACACCGGTGGCAAGCATCCGTACGGGTACTACGCACTCGGTGAGGTCTTCGTCTTCATCTTCTTCGGGCTCGTGGCGACCGTGGGCACGACGTTCATCCTGGCCGGCGACATCAGCACCGAGAGCTGGCTCTCCGGAGTCGCGATCGGGCTGATCGCCTGCGCGGTGCTGATGGCCAACAACATCCGGGACATCGACCAGGACAAGCTCGCCAGGAAGCGCACGCTCTCGGTGCTGATCGGCCGCACGGCCTCCCGCGTGGTCTACGTGGTCTACCTCGTGCTGGCGTACGCGATCCTGTGGTTCTTCGGGCTGCTCTACCCGCTCGCGCCGCTCGTGTTCTTCACGCTGCTCATCACCGTGCCGGCCTCGATCATCATGATCACCGCCAAGCGGCCGCGCGAGTTCGTGACCGTGCTGCAGCTGACGAGCCTGTTCGGGCTGCTCTACGGAATCGGCCTCGGGCTGGCGTTCGCGTTCTGAGTCGACTCAGCGTCGCCGACTCGGCGTCGTCGACTCAGCGTCGCCGGCGTCGCCAGGAGCTCAGCGCTCGGTGCGGTCGACGGCCGAGTCCTCCACGTCCTCGTCCTCCGACACGGCGGCGGGCTTGGCGCTCTGGGCCTGACCGCGGTTCTCCCGGGCGGCGTAGAGCGAGCGCGATGCCTCGTCGCGCGGCTTCCGCAGCACGATGATGGAGATGCAGAGCGAGATCAGCGCCGCGATCACGGCGGCGAGCCACGGCGTGATCTGCAGCAGAAGGAGGATCGCGAGCACGCCGGCGAAGATGCTCACACGGATGAGGGTGTACACGAGCCAGGTGCGTCCAGGATTCACGGTATCGAGTCTAAAGCGTGCATCCTGATGGCCCGCCGAGCCGTCGTCGGGCGGACGCCGAGCCGCGGATCGAGCCACTGCCGGGCGGCCGCTCAGGCCGCTGCGGAACCCCGCAGGATCCCGGTCAGGTCACGGTCGTGGAACACGCAGTCGGCTCCCGGATGGCGGGGGTACGCTTACGGCATGGCCCGCGTACTCCTCGCTCTCGTCATCGTCGTCGTGGCGTTCACCGTCTACGCGCTCGTCGACTGCCTGATGGTGCCGAAGGCGCGCGTGAAGGCTCTTCCGCGCATCGCGTGGGTGTTCATCATCATCCTGTTCACCCCCATCGGCGGCATCCTCTGGCTCGTCTTCGGCCGCGGCCGTCGCGTGACGTCACCGCCCATGCGCGCCATGGGTCCGGATGACGACCCCGACTTCCTCGGGACCATCCGCGTCGTCCCCGATCCGACCGAAGACGAGCGCATCCGCGAGCTCGAGAAGCGTCTGGCCGAGACCGACGACGAGACGGACAACGGCAGAACCGACCGGTGACCACCCCCGCCTCCGCCCCCTCGGAGGGCGCGAACGCGAGCGCCGCGGCCACCTTCGCCGACCGGCTCGTGCGCGCCCTCGCCGACCTCGGCGTGCAGCACGCGGTGGTCTCACCTGGCTCCCGCTCGCAGGCCCTCGCCCTGGCGCTCGCCGAGCTCGAGACCGAGGGGCTGGTGCAGGTCCATGTGCGCATCGACGAGCGCGTCGGCGCCTTCACCGCTCTCGGCATCGCGCGTGAGACGGGCGTTCCCGCGCTCGTCGTGACCACGTCGGGCACCGCCGCCGCCAACCTCCTGCCCGCGGTCGTGGAGGCGAGCCACTCCGGCGTGCCGATGATCGTGCTCACGGCCGACCGCCCCGAGCACCTCCGCGGCACCGGCTCCAACCAGACCACCTACCAGCCCGGGCTCTTCGGCCGCTTCGCCCGCTGGGAGGCCGACGTGCCGGCTCCGAGCCTCGAGTCGATCCCGGATGCGCGGCGCCTGGCCGCGGACGCGGTCGCGGTCTCGACGGGCCCGGATCGCGG
This sequence comes from Herbiconiux sp., assembly GCF_023264895.1. Taxonomy (GTDB): domain Bacteria; phylum Actinomycetota; class Actinomycetes; order Actinomycetales; family Microbacteriaceae; genus Herbiconiux. The sequence goes on from NZ_JAHFUY010000076.1 coordinate 2,670, forward strand.
CCCCGTGCACCTCAACCTGCAGTTCGTGGAGCCGCTGTCGGGGGCGGTGCTGCCGGAGGATCCCGAGTCGACGGGCGCGCCGGTGGAGGCCGGTGCCGGTGCTGGTGCCGATGCCGATGCCGATGCCGGTGCCGGTGCCGTTGCTGGTGCTGGTGCCGCTGCCGGCGCCGGTGCCCCTACCGATGCCGGTGCCGGTGCGTTCGTGAACTCGCTCGGTGCCGGCCTCGCCCCCGAGCGCCGCACCCGCCACCTGCCGCGCGGCCCCCGCACCCTCGTGGTCGCGGGCGCCGACGCGGGCGAGCGTGCGCAGGAGATCGCCGCCGAGGCGGGCTGGCCGCTCGTGGCGGAGGTCTCGAGCGGTGCGCGCTTCGGCCCCCAGCTCGCCCAGCACCATCGCGAGCTGCTCGACCACCCCGACTTCGGTGGGCGGGTGGAGCGTGTGGTGGTGCTCGGGCATCCGACGCTCAGCCGGCAGGTGTCCGCACTGCTCGCCCGTGAGGGGCTCGACCTCACCGTGGTGAGGGAGCCCGGCGAGCCCGTGGTCCCGCATCCGGATGCCGTGCTCGTCGACGACGTCACCGTCGACCCCGAGGACCGCGGCGACCGCGCCGCGCGCGCCTGGACCGGCCAGTGGGTGTTCGCCGGCCGCGACCTCGCCGAGGAGGCCGCCGCCGAGGACGACGTGGCCCCGCCCGTGATCGTGCAGGGCGGCAGCGAGGACATCGAGGGCTCGCGCGCCTACGCCAAGGGCGAGCTCGCCGCCCTGAACGCTCCCATCACCCGCCGTGCCCTCGCGCTCGCGGTGTGGCGGGCGACCTGGCCGCATGACCGGCTCGTGCTCGGGGCGTCGCGCCTCATCCGGGAGCTCGATGCCGCGGCACCGGGCAAGCGGATCGCGGTGCACGCGAACCGCGGACTCGCCGGGATCGACGGCACGGTGGCGACGGCCACGGGCATCGCCATCGCGAGCCAGAGCGTCGGCGCCGGGGTTCGTGCCCGTGCCAATGCCGGTGCCAATGCCGGTGCCGGTGTCGCCCGCGCGGCTCGCTCCAGCACCGCACGCTCCAGCACGGCCCGCGCCGGAACCACCCGCGTGCTCCTCGGCGACCTCACCCTCCTGCACGACGTCGGCGCCCTCCTGCTGCCGCCGGGGGAGACGGCGCCGCGAATCCAGCTCGTGGTCGGCAACGACGGCGGCGGCAGCATCTTCGACGGCCTCGAGGTGGCGGCCACCGCAGCGCCCGACGCCTTCGACCGCGTGCTCTTCACCCCCCAGCAGGTCGATCTGGCGGCTCTCGCCGCGGCCTACGGCTGGACCCACCGCCTCCTCACCCGCCGCGGCGACCTCGACTCGGCACTGTCCTCACCGCCGCCCGGCCGCAGCATCGTCGAGGTCCGGCTCGCGCGCTGACCGCGACACCCCTGACCGCCGTGCCCGCGTCCTCTCCTCCACACGCGACGCACAGCGGATGCCCGGCCGCGATCCCTGTGGACAACGCCAGGATGTCGGATCCGCGAACTAGGCTCGACACGTGACTCTCCCCACCGCCTCCGCCGCCCTCGACACCCTCAGCCGGGTGTTCGGCTACGACTCGTTCCGCGGCGACCAGGCCGAGATCATCGACCACGTCATCGGCGGGGGAGACGCCGTCGTGCTCATGCCCACCGGCGCCGGCAAGTCGCTGTGCTACCAGGTTCCGTCGATCGTGCGGCAGGGCACGGGCGTCGTCGTCTCGCCGCTCATCGCGCTCATGCACGACCAGGTGGAGGCCATGAAGGCCGTGGGCGTGCGCGCGGCGTTCCTCAACTCCACACAAGACGCGGGCACCCGGGCCGAGGTCGAGTCTGCCTACCTCGCGGGCGAGCTCGACCTGCTCTACGTCGCGCCCGAGCGGCTCTCCTCCGAGAGCACCAAGCGGTTCCTCGCGAGCGGTGAGATCGCGCTCTTCGCCATCGATGAGGCACACTGCGTGTCCCAGTGGGGTCACGACTTCCGGCCCGACTACCTGGCCCTCGCCGAGCTCGCCGAGCGCTGGCCCGACGTGCCGCGCATCGCCCTCACCGCCACAGCCACGGAGGCCACCCACAAGGAGATCACCTCGCGGCTGTCGCTCGGCGAGGCGAAGCACTTCGTGGCGTCGTTCGACCGGCCGAACATCCAGTACCGCATCGACCCGAAGAACGAGGCGCGCAAGCAGCTGCTGTCGTTCATCCGCTCCGAGCACCAGGGCGATGCGGGGATCGTCTACGCGATGTCGCGGAAGACGGTGGAGCAGACCGCCGCGTTCCTGGCGCAGAACGGCATCGACGCGATGCCGTACCACGCGGGGCTGGACGCGGGCATCCGTGCCCGCACCCAGGCCCGGTTCCTGCGCGACGAGGGAGTGGTGATCGTCGCGACGATCGCGTTCGGCATGGGGATCGACAAGCCCGACGTGCGGTTCGTGGCGCACATCGACCTGCCGAAGTCGGTCGAGGGCTACTACCAGGAGACGGGCCGTGCCGGCCGCGACGGCCTCCCGTCGACGGCGTGGATGGCCTACGGGCTCAACGACGTGGTGCAGCAGCGGCGCATGATCGACGAGTCGCCCGGAGACCTGGCGCATCGCCGTCGGCTGTCGTCGCACCTGGATGCGATGCTCGCGCTCTGCGAGACCGTGCACTGCCGGCGGGTCAACCTGCTCGGCTACTTCGGTCAGTCGAGCGAGCCGTGCGGCAACTGCGACACCTGCATCACGCCGCCCGAGGCGTGGGACGGCACGGTGCCGGCGCAGAAGCTGCTCTCCACGGTGGTGCGGCTCGAGCGCGAGCGCAACCAGCGCTTCGGCGCGGGGCACCTCATCGACATCCTGCGCGGCAAGCGCACCGACCGGGTGGGCCAGTGGGGGCACGATGCGCTGAGCACCTGGGGCATCGGAGAAGACCTCAGCGAGCAGCAGTGGCGCGGCGTGGTGCGGCAGCTGCTCGCGCAGAGCCTGCTCGCGGTGAACGACGACGGCTACGGCACGCTCGTCATCACCCCCGCGAGCGGTGAGGTGCTCTCGGGCACCCGCACCGTGCAGCTGCGGCGCGAGCCCGAGCGGGCGGCGCGTTCGGGCTCCGGATCGGGTGGCTCGGGTTCGGGCGGTTCTGGGCGCACCCGTTCCTCGGCGGCCAAGGCAGATCTCTCCGAGGCGGATGCCGCGCTGTTCGAGGAGCTGCGGGCCTGGCGTGCGGCCACGGCTCGCGAGCAGGGCGTCCCGGCCTACGTCGTCTTCCACGACGCCACGCTCGCCGCGGTCGCCTCCCTCCGCCCCTCCTCGGTCGCCGACCTCGAGGGCATCGCGGGCATCGGCGAACGCAAGCGCGACTCCTACGGTGCGGGCCTCGTGGAGGTGGTGGTGGCGGGCGCCTTCACGCCCGCCGTGTCCGACGGTGCGGCGGATGCGGGCGGCTCCGGCGCTGCGAGCGACGCCTCGGCCTCGGGCACCTCCCGCGCGGGCTCCGGTGCGGGCTCCGGTGCGAGGGGTGCCGGCTCGCGTGCCGCGGGTTCCGGATCACGTGCTGGTTCGGGGTCGGGCGGTTCCTCCGGCGGCAGGTCGTCGTCGCGCGGGGGTCGCTTCGCGTCGCCGGCCCGTGGTCAGCAGCCCGCCTTCGACGAGGCGCCGCCCTTCGATGACGTCCCGCCGGACGAGGACGTCCCCTACGACGACTACCCGCCCTACGACGACTTCGACGCGCCGCCCGCCCAGCCCTGAGCCGCCGGCCTGCCGCGCCTGCCCTGACTGACTGACTGACTGGGGACCGGATCGCCGATTCGGCGGACTTCGCCATCTGTAGCGGCGCCCGGCGCGTATTCGGGCGCGGTCGACGTCAGGGTTGGACTTGTCCGCGGATGGCGATCCGCGTGCCCGCGTCGAGTGCTACGAGCGGGCGTCGAGGAGGGACTGCATGTAGTCGATCTCGCTCTGCTGGGCCACGATGATCGCGTCCGCCAACGTGACGACGAGGGGGTTCGTGGTGCGGGCGACCGCCGCCTTCGCCATCTCCACGCCGCCGCGATGGTGCGCGATCATGAGCTCGAGGTAGAGGCGTTCGGCCTCCACTCCGCGGAGCTCCGCGAGCTCGTTGAGCTGATCGAAGGTGGCCATGCCCGGCATCGAAGCGCCCGGAACCATCGGCTCGGCGGTGGATCCGCTGGACCCGGCTGACCCGCTCGACCCGCTCGACCCGGCTGACCCGCTGGACCCGCCCGATCCGCTCGAGCCGGCGTCATCCGTCAGCGGATCCGCCGTCGCCGTCGCCTGTGCACCGCCGTGGCCGTGGGCCGAGTCGGAGCCGTCGAGGGTGGGCTGGAGCATCCAGCTCATCACAGGCCTGGTCGACGCCTGCGACAGACCCCACATGTTCAGCCACGCGTACATCTGGCCGGACTGCTGCGACTGGGAGGTCGCGATGTCGTAGGCGAGGGAGCGCACCTCGGGGTCGTCCGTCACGTCACGCACGATGAGCGACATCTCGACCGCCTGATTGTGGTGCGTCTGCATGTCGCGCGCGAAGCCCGCCTCGACGCTGCCGTCAGAGGGCGTCGGAACGCGGGGAGCCGCGAGCCACCCGGCGGAGAAGACCGCCACCACCACGACGACCGCCGCCACGACACCCGCCAGCACGATCCGCCCCCGCCCACCACGGCGAGGCGCGGCCTCGGCGGTGGTCACGGTGCCGGGATCGGCCGAATCGGCGCGAGCGCCGTCGCCCGGCCCGCGAGCGCCGTCGCCCAGCCCGCGAGCGCCGTCAGGCAGCCCGCGACCGTCGTCGGAGAGCTCGCCGGGCGTCAAGCGACCTTGCCCGGGGCGTTCAGGCCGCCGGTGCAGGCCGCGCCGGGCTCGGGAGCGTCGTTCGAGCGCCAGAACTTCTTGACGAAGTCGCCGAGACGCTCGTCGCCGACGCCGTCGAGGAGCACCTGGTTGTTCCAGGCCGAGGCGACGACGGGTGCCGGGATGCCGGGGTAGGGCGAGAGCACCACATAGTTGTCCGGCAGCGAGTCGCGCAAAGTTCGAACACCGGCCTCGTCGACCTGCTCGGGGTCGTAGGTGACCCACACGGCGCCGTGCTCGAGCGCGTGCACCGCGTTCTCGTCGGGCACGGGTTCGCTGTAGATGCCGCAGTTCAGCCACACGCCGTTGTGGTCGCCTCCCGCGGGTGGGGTCTGCTCGTAGTCGACCGAGGTGGTGACGTGGTTGGCCGTGAGCTCGTAGGTCTGCAGGTCGCCGACGGCGATCGACGCCGGGTCGACCTCGGGCTCGGCGCTCGTGACCACGAACGTGATGATGAGCCCCACCGCGAGCACGCCCGCGACGCTGCCGCCGATGATGCCGAACCGGCGGTTGCGCTGCTGCTTCTTCTGCTGCGCGAGGTGAGCCGCCACCTTCTCGGCACGACGGGCCTCGCGCTCCTCCTTGACGGAGAGCTTCTTGGCCTGGTCCTTCGCCTTGGGCGGCACGCCGCCGGCAGCGGAGGACGAGGAACGGGTGGCGTCGTCGTTGCGAGGAGTCACGGGTCTCATTTCGAAAGGGACTTATTGTCGGGACAACTATTCCGGATCCGGCTGAAGAATGCATCCTAAGCTCTCCCCCGCACCATCCTCAGGCCGGTTTCATAGGAACCGTCCCATAGCCGCACCCGCATACGCCATGTGTGAGGATCGGACAATGCTCAAGACCGTGCTGCGCGGCGTCACCCGCCCCGTCGCCCGGGTGCTCTACCGGCCGACGGTCACGGGCCGCGAGAACGTCCCGCGCCAGGGCCCCGTGCTCTTCGCGAGCAACCACCTGAGCTTCATCGACAGCGTCGTGATCACGCTCATCGCCCCGCGTGACGTGCGGTTCCTCGCCAAGTCCGAGTACTTCACCGGCACCGGCGCGAAGGGTCGGCTCTCGAAGGGCTTCTTCGAGTCGATCGGCGCCATCCCCGTCGACCGCGAGAGCAACACCGCCGCCCAGGACTCGCTCGAGCGCGGCCGCGAGGTGCTCGAGGCCGGTGGCGCCTTCGCCATCTACCCCGAGGGCACACGCTCCCGCGACGGGCGTCTCTACAAGGGGCGCACGGGCGTGGCCTGGCTCGGTCTCACCACCGGCTGCCCCATCGTGCCGGTCGCGCTCACTGGCACCGAGGAGCTGCTGCCCGTGGACGCGAAGCTGCCCCGGATCCGCCCCGTCACGATCCGGTTCGGCGAGCCGATCGACTCGACCACCTACGGCGAGGCGACATCGGCCCGCGCCCGTCGCCGCCTGACCGACGATGTGATGACCGCCATCGGCGAGATGTCGGGCCAGGAGCGGGCGAACGCCTACAACGAGCCCCCCGCGGCCTCGGTGGTCGAGCGCGTGCGCCGCGCCCTGCACCGCAACGACCCCAGCTGACCCACGCCCTCCTACCAGGTGGTGCGGGCGGCCGGACCGGGGACGATGGCCGCCGACGAATCCGGTACGGCCTGCCCGCTCTCGTCGACGAAGGCGAGCCGGAGCGGCGCTCCCGTCGCAGCGTCGACCACCCGGGAACTCCGCCCCCCGGGGTAGGGGTTGAACGTGTCGCCCCACTGGATCATCGCGCCCGCGACCAGGGCCAGCCCCCGCCCGCTCTCGGTGAGGTGGTAGCTCGATCGCTCCCGGGAGCCGGCCTCCCGGTAGGCGCGCTTCTCCAGGACCCCCGCGGCGACCAGCTTGGCGAGCCGGTCGGTGAGGATGTCGGTCGACGCGCCGAGCGAGTCCCGGAACTCCGAGAACCGGCTGCGGCCCCGCAGCGCATCCCGCACCACCAGGAGCGACCACTTCTCGCCGATGACGTCGAGCGTGCGCACGATCTGGCAGCGAGGCCCGTCGTCGAGCCCACTCACGCGCGCGCCGCCCGCAGGGGACGCGGTCTCCGTCTGTGTCTGCATGCCGCCACTGTATTCGCGTCTAGCCTGAATTGGAAATTCCAACCGAGACCCGTAGAGTGCGGCTATGCCCCGATCCCGCGCCGCCTTCTGGTCGTCCGCCGCCGTTCTCGCGCTGTGCCTGTGGGCGAGTGGGGCGCCGAGCGTGCTCTACCCCGAGTACGCGGCGGCCTGGAGCCTGCCCGCCGTGGTCACGACCTCCGTGTTCGGCGCCTATCCGGCGGCGCTGCTCATCGTGCTCCTGCTCTTCGGCGGGGTCTCGGATGTCATCGGCCGCCGACGCGCCATGCTCCTCGGTGTGGCCCTGCTGGCCGTCGCCGCGATCGTCTTCGCCCTGGCGCCGAACGTGGGGTGGCTGTTCGCCGGCCGGATCCTGCAGGGCGTCGGGACCGGATTCGCGCTCGGTGCCGCCAGCGCCGCCCTCGTCGAGAACAATCCGACCGGCAACCCGCGTGTGGCGAGCACCCTCACCACGGTGTCGACGGCGGCGGGACTCACGCTCGCCCTGGTCGTCTCCGGAGCCCTGGCGCAGTACGCCCCGCTGCCGCTCGTGCTCTCCTACGTGGTGCTCGCCGTGCTGTGCGCGGTCGCCGCCGTCGCGGTCTGGCGCACACCGGCGGATGCGCCCAGAGGTGCTGGTGGAGCGAGACGTGAGGGCGCGGCCTGGCGCCCCGCCGCGCTGCGGCTGCCCCGCGGCATCCTCGTGCCCTTCCTCGCTGCCGCGCTGTCGGTGGCGACCGCCTACAGCATGGGCGCCGTCTTCCTCTCGCTCGGCGCCCAGATGGCCCGGGAGCTCACCGGCACGACCGACCTCCTCGTGATCGGGGCGCTCCTCGGGATCTCGTCGGTCGCCATCGGCCTCACCGCGCTCTTCCTGCGCTCCGTGCCGGCGCATGCCGCCATCATCACGGGCGGCCTGGTGGTGCTGGCCTCCCTCGGCCTCATGGCGTGGTCGGCGGCGAGCGGATCGCTCGGCCTCTTCCTCGCCTGGTGTGTCGTCGGGGGCGCGGGCTACTCCTTCGCCTTCAGTGGCGGCCTCGCACTCGTGACCCGCGTGGCGCCGGATAAGCATCGCGGCGCCACCCTCTCGCTGGTCTACCTCGTCGCCTATCTGCTGCAGGCGTCGACCGCCGTCGGGGCCGGAGCGCTGGCCACGGCCCTGGGGCTCGGCCCGGCGATCGACGTGATGGCTCCGATCCTCGCGCTCCTCGCCACGGCCGCGCTCGTGCTGGCCGCGATCGATCGCGCCGCCGGCCGGCGAGGCGTCGTGCGCGCTTTGTCTGACTCGACACGTCCGGAGCCCCGCCCGTTGTAGGCGTTCCACAGCTGCCTCCTCGACTCCTCGCGCGCATTTGTAGGCGGCGCACGCCTGGTTTCCGCATCCCCGAACCCCGACCTAGCGTGGAATCCGCCCACACGAACACGGTCGATCACGAGGATGGCGATGACGCACACGGTCGAGAACACAACCACCGCACCCAGCACGGACGACGCGACCGCCGCGATCGAGAACGACCTCGACGAGAGCGCTCGCGTGCCCCGCAAGGGCGGCCGCGACAAGAGCGGCGCGAAGCCCGAGCGAGCCGACGTGGTGGTGGCGCGCACCGACGTGGAGTGGCTCGGCCGCTACCTCCTCGGCACCTGGGCCGACGTGCGCCTGGCCTCCCGCGAGCTCACGGCCCGCCCGGAGATGCAGCGGATCGAGGGCCAGACGATGGCCGAGCACCGCGAGCGGGTCTTCGGTCAGCTGAAGCTGCTGGTCGAGGACGGCGCGGTGCACCGCGCGTTCCCCAAGGAGCAGGGCGGCGAGGACGACCACGGCGGCAACATCGCGGGCTTCGAGGAACTCGTGACCGCCGACCCGAGCCTGCAGATCAAGTCGGGCGTGCAGTGGGGCCTCTTCGGCGCCGCCGTGCTGCACCTCGGCACCGCCTACCACCACGAGACCTTCCTGCCCGGGATCATGAGCCTCGAGGTGCCCGGCGCCTTCGCCATGACCGAGACCGGGCACGGATCCGACGTGGCCGCCATCGGCACCACCGCCACCTACGACGAGGCGAGCCACGAGTTCGTGCTCGACACCCCGTTCCGCGGAGCCTGGAAGGACTACCTCGGCAACGCCGCCAAGGACGGCCTCGCCGCCGTGGTCTTCGCCCAGCTCGTGACGAAGAACGTCAACCACGGCGTGCACGCCTTCTACGTGCCGCTGCGGGATGCCGCCACGAACGAGTTCCTGCCCGGCATCGGCGGGGAGGACGACGGGCTGAAGGGCGGCCTCAACGGCATCGACAACGGCCGCCTGCACTTCACCGGCGTGCGCGTGCCCCGCGCCAACCTGCTCAACCGCTACGGCGACGTCGCGGAGGACGGCAGCTACTCGAGCCCCATCGAGAGCCCCGGCCGCCGCTTCTTCACCATGCTCGGCACCCTCGTGCAGGGCCGCGTCTCGCTCGACGGCGCCTCCGTGGCCGCCGCGAAGATCGCCCTCACCATCGCGGTCACCTACGGCAGCGAGCGCCGCCAGTTCACCGCCGGCAGCGACACCGACGAGGAGGTGCTGCTCGACTACCAGCTGCACCAGAAGCGGCTCATGCCGAAGCTCGCCACCACCTACGCCGCGAGCTTCGCGCACGAGCAGCTCCTCACGAAGTTCGACCAGGTCTTCTCGGGCGCCGCCGACACCGACGCCGACCGGCAGGACCTCGAGACCCTCGCCGCCGCCCTCAAGCCGCTCAGCACCTGGCACGCGCTCGAGACCCTGCAGGAGGCCCGCGAGGCCTGCGGCGGTGCCGGATTCCTCGCCGAGAACCGCCTGGTCGGCCTCCGCGCCGACCTCGACATCTACGCGACCTTCGAGGGCGACAACCACGTGCTCCTGCAGCTCGTGGCCAAGCGCCTCCTCAGCGACTACAGCCGCCGCTTCGCCAAGGCCGACTTCGGGGTGCTCGCCCGCTACGTGGTGGAGCAGGCCTCGGATCGCGCGGTGCACGGATCCGGGTTGCGCTCGCTCGCGCAGCGCGTGGCCGACTTCGGCTCCACCGCCCGCTCGGTGGGGCAGCTGCGCGACCCCGAGGCGCAGCGCCAGCTGCTCACCGACCGCGTCGAGACGATGGTCGGCGATGTCGCCGCGAAGCTCCGCCCCGCCTCGAAGCTCTCGCAGAAGGCCGCCGCCGACCTCTTCAACCAGCACCAGGTCGAGATCATCGAGGCCGCGCGGGCCCACGCCGAGCTGCTGCAGTGGGAGGCCTTCACCCAGGCCGTCGAGGGCGACGCCGGGGCCCCCGGCGTCGGTGCCGCCATGGACGACGGCACGCGCGTGGTGCTGACCTGGCTCCGCGACCTCTTCGGCCTCGGCCTCGTCGAGAAGCACCTCGCCTGGTACCTGCTGAACGGGCGGCTCTCGCCCCAGCGCGCCCAGGCCGTCGGCCAGTACACGCAGCGCCTCTCGGCACGCATCCGCCCGCACGCCCAGGACCTCGTGAAGGCCTTCGGCTACGGCCCGGCCCACACCCGTGCGGCCATCGCGACCGGCGCCGAGAAGACCCGCCAGACGGAGGCCCGCGACTACTACCGCGAGGCCCGTGCCGCCGGCACCCTCCCCGCCCCCGAGAAGAAGCCCAAGGCACGCCGGTAGAACCTGAACTATCCTCGAGTGATGCAGGAGGTTCGATTTCCCGAGTACCGGGCGTACGAGGCGGCACGTGTCGAATCGAGCAACGCGATGATGGCCCTGCTTGCCGGGGCCGGCCTGGCATCGCACCTGCTCCAGCTGACACAAGGGTCCTCGCATCTGCTTCCTGAGGTCTTTCCTCAGGTGCCGCACATCGGCCGCTTCAACCTCGAGAGCGAAGCAGCGCGAGTCATCCTTGATTCAGCGGACGCTCACCTCGGAGCGATGAGCGTCCCCTACGCGCTAGCTCTCCACGAGGACTTCCTGCGCACGTGCTTGTCGATGCTTCAACGGGCGGGAATCGCGAGCAGATCCCAGGTCGAGGTGTCGCTTGCGGGTCAGCACTCTCTGATCGAGAAGCTCACGGGCGACACGTTCGACTCGGACTCGCTGATTCAGCTGGATGTTCTCAGATCTATGCGGAACTGCCTCATCCATGGTGGTGGACTTGTGGGCTCCGCGCTCATTTCCGCTCTTCAGCCTTGGACCGAGCGAGCCGAAGCGGGATGGGTGAAGCTGGCCCCGTCCCCAACCCGCATGACGATCGGCCAACGCGTCGTGTTCGGCCATGGTGAGATGATCCTTGCGCTGGCCGTGACGACGAAGCTGGCACGAGAAGCGAATCGTCTCATCCAGCGAGTCGTCCCGAGGTCGCAATGGGCAGACGTCATCGTCGCGGATTATCGAATCGAGACCGACGGCAACATCCTCGCGCCGGATTTTCTTCGGAAGATCCGAGGCTTTGCGCGGTTCAACTACGTCAGCTTGGCCATGACGGATGCCGAGCTCCGGGAAGCCATCGATCGCAGCCGCCTTCAGGAAAAGTAAAAGCGGGGCTCTACTGCATGAGCTACGAGCTGTGCTCGCCGGGACTTGCACCCGGTTCTCCCGATTCTGTGGATCTTCCGGTTGCGAACCGGTAGGACATTTCCAGACCCTCCAGAACAGAATACCGGTGACACCGCCTCAGCGCCAGAGCCCTCCGGGCTGGTACCCGGGTACCAGAGCCCCGCCCCACGTCGGCACCCGCGGCCGACGAAGGGGGCGGGGCTCTCTTCGTAGCGTGGGAGAGGTGGCGCAGACGCGCCTCTCGAACAACTCGAAGAAGCGGGGACGACAGTGATCGAGGCGACGACCTTGACCAAGCGCTACGGCGCGAAGACAGCGGTGGACGGGGTGAGCTTCGCGGTGCGCCCGGGGCTCGTGACCGGGTTCCTGGGGCCCAACGGCGCCGGCAAGTCCACCACGATGCGCATGATCGTGGGCCTCGACCGCCCCACGAGCGGTCGCGTGACCGTGAACGGCATGCCCTATGCCGAGCACCGCTCACCGTTGCACGAGGTGGGGGCCCTGCTCGAGGCGAAGGCCGTGCACACCGGACGGAGCGCCCGCAACCACCTGCGCGCGCTCGCGGCGACCCACGGCATCCCGCGCCGCCGCGTCGACGAGGTGATCGACCTCACGGGGCTGCACTCGGTGGCCGGCCGCCGCGTGGGCGGCTTCTCGCTCGGCATGGGGCAGCGGCTCGGCATCGCCGCGGCCCTCCTCGGCGACCCCGCCACGCTCATCCTCGACGAGCCCGTCAACGGCCTCGACCCCGAGGGCGTGCTCTGGGTGCGCGGCTTCGTGCGGCAGTTCGCCGCCGAGGGCCGCACCGTGCTGCTCTCCAGCCACCTGATGAGCGAGATGGCGCTGACCGCCGACCACATCATCGTGATCGGCAAGGGCCGGGTGATCGCGGATGCGCCGGTGGGAGACATCGTCGGATCGACGAAGACCTTCGTGCGGGTGCGGAGCCCCCGGATCGACGAGATCGCCCGGCGGCTCGGCCAGCCCGACGTGGAGGTCACCAGCACCGCCGCCGACACCATCGAGGTGCGCGGCGTGACGGCGGAGGTGATCGGCGACGCCGCCCTGCAGCTCGGGGTGGCACTGCACGAGCTCACCGAGATCACCGGATCGCTCGAGGACGCCTACATGGACCTCACGCGCGACGAGGTCGAGTACCGCACCACCGTGGGCGCTTCCGCAGCCTCGGGTGCATCCGCCGGCCCGTCCGCCCCCTCCGCAGCATCCGCGTCGACCGAAGGAGCCCTCCGATGACCGCCACCGTGACCGGGCCCGCCGTGGCCCGCCTCTCGCACCAGCCCCTCCCGGAGGCCAGGCTCAGCTTCGGCGGCGTGCTGAAGAGCGAGTGGATCAAGCTCACGACCGTGCGCTCGACCGTCTGGGCCTACGCGATCATCGTGCTCATCCAGCTGGGTATGGGCGCCGTGATCGTGCTTTCCCAGCCCGCGGAGTACCTCGCCCAGTCGACCCCGGCCGACGTCGCGATCATGTCGGCGAGCCTCGGGGTGATGCTCAACCAGCTCGTCATCTCGGTGCTCGGCGTGCTCGTGATCACGGGGGAGTACGGCACCGGGCAGATCCGCTCGAGCCTCACCGCCGTGCCGAGGCGGCTGCCCGTGCTCTGGGCCAAGGCCATCGTGTTCGCCGTCGCGAGCTTCGTCGTGGGCCTGGTCGCGGTGCTGGCCGCGTTCGCGCTGAACGCCGTGCTGCTGCAGTCGCGCGGGGTCTCCGTGACCCTGTTCGACGCCGAGGTGTGGCCGCACCTCGTGGGGGCCGCGGGCTACCTCGCACTGGTCGGCCTCATCGCCTTCTTCCTCGGCGCCCTCATCCGGCACACCGCGGGAGGCATCGCCGCCGCCATGGGCCTCCTCCTCGTGGTGCCGAGCGTGCTCGGGTTCATCAGCGCCGAGTGGGTCACCGTGCTCGGGCAGTGGCTGCCGATGAGCGTCGGGCAGAACCTGTTCTTCCCGGCCGACGTGTTCCAGCCCTGGCAGGCGATCCTCGTTATGCTCGGGTGGATCGCGGTCGTGGCCGTGCCCGCCGCGATCCTGCTGAAGCGCCGCGACGCCTGATCGGCCGGAGCAGAGGGTGCGAGCAGAAGGAGGGGAGACGCGTCTGAGCGAGGATCTGCGTCTCCCGAAGCCCCCCGGCTTCATCCGCTCGTACTTCAACCGGTACCCGTGGGTGCTCGACAGCCTCATCGCCGCCGGCTACGTGGTGCCGATGGGGGCGGTCTCCCTCGTCGCCTTCGTGGCCTCGCTGTTCGGGTCGTCGCCGTTCACCGACGACCCGATCCGCAGCACCCCGGTGTGGGGGCTGCTCATGCTCTACACGACGGCGGCCGTGACGGTGGGACTCCTGTTCCGCCGTCACGTGCCGTTCGTCACCGCCACGATCTGCGCCGCGGCGATGCTCGTCTCGGCACCCGTGACGAACCAGATCGACGTCGTGCCGATGATGTTCGCGCTCTACGCGCTCGCGGTCTACCGCTCGGCCAGGGCGGCGTGGCTCTGGACCCTCATCGCGTCGGCGGTGGGCATCGCCTCGACGGTTCTCTCCGACCCCTTCGACCTCGCGTCGATCGTGGGCTACGGCGTGCTCACGACGATGCTCATGACCATCGCCACCCTCGTGGGGATCACCTTCGGCAACCGGCGCCGCTACATCCAGGCCCTGCTCGACCGGGCCCGGCAGCTCGCCAGGGAGCGCGACCAGCAGGCCCAGCTCGCGGCCGCCGCCGAGCGGGCCCGGATCGCCCGCGAGATGCACGACATCGTGGCGCACTCGCTCACCGTGATCGTGGCCCTCTCCGACGGTGCGGAGGCGAGCATCGAGCGCTCGCCGGAGACCGCCAGGGAGGCGGTGCGGCAGACCGGGATCACGGCCAGACGCGCGCTCACCGACGTGCGGCGCTCGCTCGGCGTGCTCACCGAGCCCGACGGGCGCGACGGTGGCGGTGGCGGTGTGGGTGGCGGTGGAGCGGCTCCGATCGCGCCCCAGCCCGCGCTCGCCGACCTCCCCGACCTCATCGCCTCGTTCCGCGCCGCGGGCCTCCCCGTGCGCTTCACGACCTCGGGACAGCCGCCCGCCGACCTCCCGCTGCAGGTGACCGTGTTCCGGGTGGTGCAGGAGGCCCTCACGAACGTCCTCCGCTACGCCGTGCAGGTGACGGCCGTCGACGTCGTGCTGCGCTACGTGGGCACACCGGGTGGCGGCTCGGCCGTCTCGATCGAGGTGACCGACGACGGCGTCGACCCCGGCCGTGGCGCCTCCTCGACCGGCTCCGGACGCGGTCTCATCGGCATGCGCGAGCGCGTCGCCGTCTACGGCGGCACCGTGAGCGCGGGCCCGGCCGGCAGCCGCGGCTGGCGCGTGAACGCCACCCTGCCCTCGACCCCTCACGACCCCGGAGGCCCCCGATGACCGATCCGATACCCGAGCCCGCCTCGCCGCGCATCCGTCTCCTGCTGGTCGACGACCAGCAGCTGATCCGGCTCGGGATGCGGATGGTGCTCGAGGCCGACCCCGGCTTCGAGGTGGTGGGCGAGGCCGGCGACGGCCACGAGGCGCTCGCCGCGGTGGCCAGGCTGAGGCCCGATGTCGTGCTGATGGACGTGCGGATGCCCGGCATGGACGGCATCGAGGCGACCCGCCGCGTGGTCGAGGCGCACCCGCAGAGCCGCATCATCATCCTCACCACCTTCGACCTCGACGAGTACGCCTTCGCGGGGTTGAACGCCGGTGCCAGCGGCTTCCTGCTGAAGGATGCGCAGCCGGCCGAGCTCGCCACGGCCATCCGGGCGGTCGCCTCGGGCGACGCGGCCGTGTCGCCGCGCGTCACCCGCAAGCTCCTCGAGCTCTTCGGTCCACAGCTGCCCTCCGGCGCGCCGGGGAATGCGGGGGCCGCGGCCCCGGCACCGGATCAGCGGTTCGCGAGCCTCACCGAGCGCGAGCGCGACGTGCTCGTGGCCATGGCCGAGGGGCTCACGAACACCGAGATCGCCGCCCGGTTCTTCCTCTCCGAGTCGACCGTGAAGACCCATGTGGGCCGCGTGCTCCTGAAGCTCGAGCTCCGGGATCGCGTGCAGGCGGTCATCTACGCCTACAGTGCGGGACTGGTGTGAGCCCGGCCACGCTAATCTGGAGACCGACCATCCCCTGATCGAGGAGAAGCGAACATGTCGGTAGGCCTCCTCGCCGTGGTGGATGACATCCTCACCGCCGCCCTCAAGGCGAGCGCCAAGACGGCTGGCGTCGTGATCGACGACGCGGCCGTGACCCCGCAGTACGTGCAGGGTCTCACGCCCGCGCGCGAGCTGCCCGTGGTGTGGCGGATCGCCCTCGGCAGCCTCTTCAACAAGTTCGTCATCATCATCCCGCTCGCCCTGCTGCTGTCGGCGTTCGCGCCCTGGGTGCTGCCGTTCCTGCTCATCATCGGCGGCACCTACCTGTGCTTCGAGGGCGCCGAGAAGGTCACGGAGTGGTTCGGTGTGCACCACGGCGGGCACGACGAGGGGGCGCGCGACGAGAAGAAGCTCGTCTTCGGCGCCATCCGCACCGACCTCATCCTGAGCACCGAGATCATGCTCATCGCGCTCGCGAGCCTCGACCCCGACTTCGGCATCTGGATGACGCTCGGCGCGCTCGCCGTGATCGGCCTCGGCATGACCGCGCTCGTCTACGGCGCCGTGGCGCTGCTGGTGAAGATCGACGACGTCGGCCTCCGGCTCATGAAGAACCCCTCGCGGAAGGTGCGTCGCACCGGCGCCCGGATCGTGGCCTCGATGCCCGCGGTGTTCCGCGTGATCAGCATCGTGGGCACCGTCGCCATGCTCTGGGTGGGTGGGCACCTCGTGATCGCCAACCTCGCCGAGACCTTCTGGAAGGGGCCCTACGACGTCGTGGGCGTGGTCACCCACGCCGTGGAGGCGGCCGGGCCCGTGGCGGTCTGGATCGCCGACACGGCGATGTCGGCGGTGTTCGGGCTCGTGCTCGGCATGCTGATCGTGCTCGTGATCACAGGCATCCGGCGCGTGCTGCCGAAGAAGCAGACCGCGGCCGCCGCGCACTGAACTCGGAAGGACCCCCATGTTCCAAGCCCAGGAAGTGCTCCGCAGGAAGCGCGACGGCCTCGAGCTGTCGACCGAGGAGATCCGCTCGTTCGTGGCGGGCATCGGCACGGGGGAGGTCGGGGAGGCGCAGATCGGCGCCTACACGATGGCCACCTACCTCAACGGCATGACCACCCGCGAGATCGTCGACCTCGTGCTCGCCATGCGCGACTCCGGCACGGTGGCCGACTGGGAGGCCGCGGGCGTCGACCACTCGCGCGTGATCGAGAAGCACTCCTCGGGCGGCGTGGGCGACGAGAAGATCACGCTCCTCGTGGTGCCGATCGTGGCGGCCGCGGGCGTCTTCATCCCGAACATGTCGGCCTGGGGGCTCGACTACTGCCCCGGCGAGATCGACATGCTCGACTCGGTGCCCGGCTACGACGGCGCCCCGAGCGTGCAGAGCTTCGTCGATACCGTCGCCCGCACCGGCGGCGCGATCATCGGCCCGAGCCCCGACCTCGCGCCGGCCGACGGCACCATCTTCAAGGTGCGCGACACCACGGCCACGGTCGAGAGCGTGGCGCTCATCACGGGCTCGATCATGTCGAAAAAGCTCGCGGCGAACCCGTCGGGCGTCGTCATCTCGGTGGGCTGCGGCACGGGTGCCTTCATGCACACGCTCGACAGGGCCCGGGAGCTCGCGCACTCGATGTCGAACGTGGCGACCGGTGCCGGCATCCCGAGCGTGATCATGATCACCGAGCTCAACTCGGTGCTCGGCACGACCGTCGGCAGTGCGGTCGAGATGATCGAGACCGTCGACTTCCTCACCGGCGCCGAGCGCGACCCCCGGGTGCTCGAGCTCGTGCTCGAGCTCACCTCCGAGATCATCGTGCTGGCCGGGCTCGCCGCAAGGCTCGAGGAGGCCCGCGCGATCGCGCTCGAGCAGCTCGAGTCGGGGCGGGCGGCGGCGAAGTTCGGCGAGATCATGGCGGCACAGGGATGCCCGGCCGACTTCGTGGAGAACGCGCGCGACCACCTGCCCTCGGCCGCCGTCATCCGCCCGGTCGAGCCGAGCACGGCGGGGCACCTCGCCTCGATGGACACGACCGACGTGGGGCTCACGCTCGTGGAACTCGGCGGCGGGCGCCAGAAGCCCGAGGACGACATCGACTTCACCGTGGGCTTCAGCCGCTTCGCGCAGCTCGGCGACGCTGTCGGCCCGGGTGCGCCGATCTGCGTGCTGCACGCGCGCAGCGAGGCCGAGTGGGAGCGCGGGGCCGCGCGGATCCGGGCGGCCATGACGGTCACCGCCGAGCCGGCCGCGCCCGCGCTGCCGATCATCATCGAGAAGATCGCGGCCGACCCCCGCAGCTGAGCCGGTGCGGCAGACGCCCGCGGCTGAGCCGGGCAGCTGAGCCGGGGCGGCTGTCAGTGCGGCTGCGCGGCAATAGGCTCGCAGCATGCGAACCCTGTACCCCGAGATCGAGCCGCACGCGCACGGGATGCTCGACGTCGGCGACGGCCAGTCCGTGTACTGGGAGGAGTCCGGCAACCCCGACGGCAAGCCCGTGGTGTTCCTGCACGGGGGACCGGGCGGCGGCACGAGCCCCGCGCACCGGCGCCTGTTCGACCCCGCCGTCTACCGCATCGTGCTGTTCGACCAGCGCGGCTGCGGCCAGAGCCTCCCGCACGCGAGCTCGCCGGACGCCGACCTCGCGGCCAACACCACCTGGCACCTCGTGGCCGACATCGAGCGCCTCCGCGAAGCGCTCGGCATCGAGCGCTGGCAGGTGCTCGGCGGATCGTGGGGCAGCACGCTCGCGCTGGCCTACGCCGAGACCCATCCGGAGCGCGTGACCGAGCTCGTGCTCCGCGGCATTTTCATGCTGCGGCCGAGCGAGCTCGAGTGGTTCTACGAGGGCGGCGCCTCGGCGATCCTGCCCGACCTCTGGGAGTCGTTCCTCGCCCCTGTGCCCGAGGAGCTGCGGGGCGGCAGCCTGATCGCGGCCTATCACCGGCTGCTCAATGACCCGGACCCCGCCGTGCACGGCCCCGCGGGCGTCGCCTGGTCGACCTGGGAGGCGTCGGCGCTCACGCTGCTGCCGCGCCCGGCTCTCGTCGAGGCCTTCGCCGTGCCGGAGTACGCGCTCGCGTTCGCGCGGATCGAGAACCACTACTTCGTGCACGGCGGCTGGTTCGAGCCGTCGCAGCTGCTGCGTGACGCCCCGCGCCTGAAGGACATCCCCGCCGTGATCGTGCACGGCCGCTACGACCTCTGCACGCCGCTCTACAACGCCTGGGACCTGCACCGGGCGTGGCCGGAGGCCGAGCTCGAGATCATCCCGGATGCCGGTCACGCGTTCGACGAGCCGGGCATCCTGGATGCGCTCATCCGGGCCACCGACCGGTTCGGGCAGCGCCTGTGAGGCGGGCCGGATGGCTGGGTGCTGTCGCGGCCGCCGGCGCCCTCGCCGTGCTGCTCGCGGGCTGCGCGGGGCCGGCCGCCGACCCCTCGGTGTTCCCCGCGGGTCCCGTGGTCGACTACCAGCTCGGCGGCGGCTACCCGCCGCCGGAGGGTGTCACGGTCGTGGCGCGCGACAGCACCGACGAGCCCGCCGAGGGCGTCTACAGCATCTGCTACGTCAACGGCTTCCAGACCCAGCCCGGCGCCGACTGGCCCGACGGGCTCGTGCTGCACGACGCATCCGGAGCCGAGGTGTTCGACCCCGGCTGGCCCGACGAGCGGCTGCTCGACCTCCGCACCGCCGAGAACCGAGAGGCGGCCGCCGACGAGCTCGCACCCGTCATCCGCGGCTGCGCCGACGCGGGGTTCCAGGCGGTGGAGTTCGACAACCTCGACTCCTACACGCGCTCCGACGGCGCCTTCGGCCTCGAGGAGGCGGTCGCCTTCGGCAGCCTCCTCGTCGAGGAGGCGCACGCGGCGGGCCTCGCCGCCGGCCAGAAGAACACGCCGCAGCTCGCCGATCGCGGGCACGACGAGATCGGCTTCGACTTCGCCGTGGCGGAGGAGTGCGCCTACTACGAGGAGTGCTCGGCCTACACCGACGTCTACGGCGACCGCGTGATCGACATCGAGTACGCCGACGCGTTCGAGGCGGGCACAGAGTCGTTCGAGGGGGGCACAGAGTCGTTCGAGGGCGCCGTCACCTCGTTCGAGCAGGTCTGCGCCGACCCGGACCGCCCCTTCGGCACCGTGCTCCGCGACCGGGACCTCGCTCCGGCCGGCGCCGAGGGCCACGTCTACGCCCGCTGCTAGCTCCCCGTGCTAGCTGTGATGCCCAGGCAGGTTGTTTCGTGACACGTCGTTGATGTGCGAATAGGTGAAGGCCTCCGGTTGTGATGTGGAGCTGTTCAAGGAACCGCTTCACGAACCAGGAGGCCTTCGTGTCCC
>NZ_JAHFUY010000077.1 GCF_023264895.1 Herbiconiux sp.
TGGCGCAGGTACTCGCTTACTCCCTGGCCGGGGGCCGAGCGCTCCTTGAAGCTCGCGACGTCGTTCTCGCTCGGGAAGGCGAGGGTGAGGACGTCGCCCTCGAGTGCCCGCACCTGCGCGGTGAAGACCACGAGCCATGCGGTCATCTTGACCTTCTGCACGACCTCGAGGATCTCAGGCCAGGCATCCTTCAGCTGCTGCAGCGTCACCTCACCGGCGGCCGCCGCCGCGGGCGCCCCGGCGGGCGCGACCGGCGCAGCGGACGGCGGCACAGCGACCACGTCGGGCGTGGCCACCCCGCCGGATGCCGTCGACGACGCGGCCGACTCCGGCGCCTCGCCGCCACCACCGGCATCCGGATCTGCGGAGGCAGCGGGCGACGATGTGGGAGGTGCCGAGGCGGGAGGCACGGACGAAGCGGGCGAGGAAGAAGGCGCCGTCGTCGCCGCCTCGGCTGCGGGAGCGGTCGCCGGAGCGGTCGCCACCGGAACGGTCGCTGGCCGGGCAGCCGCCGCAGGACTCGCCGAAGGAGCAGGAGCAGGAGCCAGTGCAGCAGCCGGTGTCGGCGCCGCAGACACCGGCGCAGGCCGCCCGTCGTCGACCCCGATGCGGCGCTCGAGGCGCTCCACGCGCGCAAGAGCACCGCGCTGCGTGTCGTCGGAGGCCGGCACGAGTGCCCGCGCCACCATGAGCTCGAGGTGCAGCCGCGGCGAGGTCGCGCCCGTCATCTCGGTGAGCGAGGCGTTGACGATGTCGGCCACGCGCGAGAGCTCCGCGTGCCCGAAGAGGGTCGCCTGACGCCGCATGACCTCGATCTCGTCGGCCGGCACGCCACGGAGCACAGACGACGCCTGCTCGCGCGTGGCGGCGACCACGATGATGTCGCGCAGCCGCTCGAGCAGGTCCTCCACGAACCGTCGCGGATCCTGCCCCGTCTGGATGACCCGATCCACCGCGTCGAACGCCGCCGCACCGTCGTGGGTGCCGAGTGCATCGATCGCCTCGGAGAGCAGGGCGCCGTGCGTGTAGCCGAGCAGCGCCACCGCGCGCTCGTACTCCACGCGGTTGCCCTCGGAGCCCGCGATGAGCTGATCGAGCAGCGAGAGGGTGTCGCGCGCCGATCCGCCGCCCGCCCGCACCACGAGCGGCAGCACGCCCGGAGCCACCTCGACGCCCTCGGAGTCGCAGAGCGACTGCACGTACTCCAGCAGCTGCGCCGGCGGGATGAGCCGGAACGGGTAGTGGTGGGTGCGCGACCGGATGGTGCCGATGACCTTGTCGGGCTCCGTGGTGGCGAAGATGAACTTGATGTGCTCCGGCGGCTCCTCCACGATCTTCAGCAGCGCGTTGAAGCCCTGCGGCGTGACCATGTGCGCCTCGTCGAGGATGAAGATCTTGAACCGGTCGCGCGCCGGCGCGAACACCGCGCGCTCACGCAGGTCGCGCGCGTCGTCGACACCGTTGTGGCTAGCGGCGTCGATCTCGACCACGTCGAGCGAGCCCGGGCCGTCGCGCCCCAGCTCGACGCAGCTCGCGCACACGCCGCACGGGGTGTCGGTGGGGCCCTCGGCGCAGTTGAGGCAGCGGGCCAGGATGCGGGCCGACGTGGTCTTGCCGCACCCTCGGGGGCCGCTGAAGAGGTACGCGTGATTGACGCGGTTGGTGCGGAGCGCCGTCATGAGCGGATCGGTCACCTGCGACTGCCCGATCATCTCGGCGAAGGTCTCTGGCCGGTAGCGGCGATACAGGGCGGTAACCACGCCACCAGACTACCTGCGGGCACTGACAGTCTTGTCGGCCTGGGCCGTCGCTGCGCGATGGTCCAGGCTCCGCGCCGGTCCCCGCCCGGCGCGGAGCGGGCGCGGGGGCCGTCGCTGCGCGGCGGCGCCCGCGCCCGCTCCGCGGGGGCGCTCGGAGAGGGTCAGCGTCACGGTGCGCCGGATGCCGCGCTCAGGTGAGGCGCTCGGTGAGGGTGACCGTCACGGGGTCGCCGATGTCCTTGCCGAGCTTCTTGCGGAGCTTCGCGCTGATCGAGAGCATGTGCCCGCCGGAGCCCGTGGGCATGAACGCGGAGGCGAGCGGCTCGTCGTCGATCGTGCCCGCCACCTTCACCGAGCGGCCCGTGCCGAAGAACTCCGCCGAGCCCGGCATCTCGACGCACGACCACACCTCGCCCTTCACGTCGACACCGATGGGCGCCGTGAAGGTGTGGTCGAGAGGCTGCGGGAAGTCGGGCACGGAAAGCTCCTCCGGTCGGTGTCCCGTCATCCTAGCGAGAGGATGTGAACACCGTCCACATCAGAGGTCGCGGGCGTAGCAGACCGAGAGGTCCGACCCCACGTAGGGCCCGAAGAGCGGGATGCGCGAGTAGCCCTCGCGCTCGTAGAAGCGCATCGCGTCGGGCTGCTCCGTGCCCGTCTCGAGCACGAGCCGGTCGAGGCCCATCCCCCGCGCCTCCTCCTCGATCGCACGGAGCAGGGCGACGGCGACACCGGTGCCGCGCGCCGGAGCGGCCACGAACATCCGCTTGATCTCGGCACCGCCGCCGGCGAGGGGCCGCAGCCCTCCGCAGCCGATCGGCTCGCCGGCGGGCGTGCGCGCCACGAGGAAGACCGGCACGCTGTCGGCCGTCGGCTTCTCGCCGGGCTCGTGGTCGTCGCGGCCGTAGCGCGCGTCGAGCTCGTCGCGCTGGGCCTGACGGAGTGCTGCGGCGTCGGCCGAGTCGAAGGGCTCTCGGGAGATGGTGATCGCGGTGGCGGTCTCGTCGGCGGGCATGCATCCTCTTCTCGTAACGAGCATTACCGTAACGGCTGTTACGCTTGCCGTGCAAGTCAGCGCCCACCCGACCGGACGGAGAACGATGGCCCGCTCGCGCAACCTCGACGACCAGCAGGAGCGGCTCTCCGAGGCCACCTGGTCGGTGCTCACCGAACGCGGGCTGCCTGGACTCACGATCCGCGCCGTCGCCGACCACGCCGGCTGCACGACCGGGCTCGTGATGCACGCCTTCCCCACGAAGCAGGCGCTGCTGCTGCACGCCCGCGACCTCCTTCACGCACGCACCGCCGCGACCGCTGACGCCGCGGAGGCGGAGGGCCGGGAGACCGGCGGCGCCGAGGGCGCCCTGCTCGCGGTGCTCTGGAACTCGCTCGCCCTCGACCGGGTGGGCGAGGACGCGGCCCGGGTCTGGGTGAGCTTCCTCGCGGCCGCCCTCGTGGATCCCACGCTCGCCGACCGCCACCGGGCGCAGAACCGGCGGTTCGTCGAGCGGATCGCACGGCTCGTGCGCGACTGCCGCCCTGAGTGGGACGAGGACCGGGCGCGGGCGGAGGCGCTCGGGCTCGTCTCGCTCTCGGAAGGGCTGGGGTCGCTCGCCTCCGCCGACCCCGAGACGTACACGGTGGCGGTGCAGCGGCACGCGATGGCCGAGGCCGTGCGTCGAGGCGTGGGGGCGGGCAGCGTGGCGGATGCGCCGGCGGAGCTCCCCGGCAAGGGCGCGACCGGCATCAGCACAGGCACAGGCGACGGCGACGGCGCAATCATCCTGCGGTCCTTCCGGGACGCCGACACCGAGCCCGTGGTCGCCCTCTGGATGGAGTGCGGCCTCACCCGCGCCTGGAACGACCCCCGCAAGGACATCGCGCGGAAGCTCGGCGTGCAGCGCGACCTGTTCCTCGTGGTGGAGGCCGACGGACGCGTGGTCGGGACCGCCATGGCGGGCTACGACGGCCACCGCGCCTGGGTGAACTACCTCGCGGTCGCGCCCGCGCTGCAGGGGCGGGGCCTCGGCCGGCGCCTCATGGCCGAGGTCGAGCGGCTGCTGCTCGAGCGCGGGTGCCCGAAGGTGAACCTGCAGATCCGTGAGGGCAACGAGCCTGTGATGGAGTTCTACCGCGCGCTCGGGTACGAGCGGGACGCCGCGGTGAGCTTCGGCAAGCGCCTCATCGCGGATTGAACCGAGTAACGGTGGATCTGAGCGACACCGGCCCCGTATATCCGCTCGGTGTCGCTCAGATCTACTGTTACTCGGTCGACACCGCCGCGAACGACTGCCGCGCGATCTCCAGCTCCTCGTTCGTGGGCACCACGAGCACCTTCACGCGCGACGACTCCGCCGAGATCACCCGCGCGCCCGACCCCGCCGCCTCATTCAGCGACGGATCGACCATGATGCCGAGCTCCGCCAGCCCCGCGAGGGCACCGGCCCGCACGAGCGCGTTGTTCTCCCCCACGCCGGCCGTGAACACGATCGCGTCGACGTGCCCGAGCTGCGCGTAGTAGGCGCCCACGTACGAGCGGATGCGGTGCAGGTACACATCCAGCGCCGCCGAGGCCGCCTCGTCGCCCGAGGAGGCCGCCTGCACGACGTCGCGCATGTCTCCCGTGCCCGAGAGCCCGAGCAGCCCGCTCCGGCGGTTGAGCAGCTCGTCGAGCTCGGCGAAGGTCGCCCCCGTCTTGCGATGCAGGTGGAAGAGCACCCCCGCGTCGATGTCGCCCGACCGCGTGCCCATCACGAGCCCCTCGAGCGGCGTCATGCCCATCGAGGTCTCGACCGAGCGCCCGCCGTCGATCGCGCACGCCGACGCGCCGTTGCCGAGGTGCAGCACGATGAGCTTGAGCGACGAGACCGGGGCGCCGAGGAACTCCGCCGTCGCCCCCGCCACGTACTCGAACGACGTGCCGTGGAACCCGTAGCGCCGCACCCGCTGCTTCTCGGCGAGTGCCGAGTCGACCGCGTAGGTGTAGGCCGCGGGCGGCAGCGTCTGGTGGAACGCGGTGTCGAACACCGCCACCTGCGGCACCCCCGGGAACGCCTTCTGCGCGGCTGAGATGCCCGAGAGGTTGGCGGGGTTGTGCAGGGGTGCGAGCTCGCTGAGATCCTCGATGTTGATCTTCACGAGATCGGTCACGACGGTCGCCTCGTGGAACCGCTTGCCGCCGTGCACCACACGGTGCCCCACGGCCGAGAGCGGATGCGCCGAGAGCGAGGGGCCGTGCTCCTCGAAGGCGTCGAGCATGGCGCGGAAGCCGGCCGTGTGGTCCCGGATCGGCGTCTCCGTCGCCCACGAGCCCTCGGGCGTCGTGTGTCGCGCGGCTCCCGACTCCTCGCCGATGCGTTCGACGAGCCCTGAGGCGAGCACCTCCTCGGACTCCACCTCGATCAGCTGGTACTTGAACGAGGAGGAGCCGCTGTTGACCACCAGGATCGCGCTCACGAGGAGACCTCCGAGGTCGACAGCGCCGCCGGACCAGACAGCGCCGCCGCCTGGATCGCCGTGATGGCGATCGTGTTCACGATGTCCGGCACGAGCGCCCCTCTCGAGAGGTCGTTGATCGGCTTCCGCAGCCCCTGCAGCACGGGCCCGATGGCCACCGCGCCCGCCGAGCGCTGCACCGCCTTGTAGGTGTTGTTGCCGGTGTTGAGGTCGGGGAAGATGAACACCGTCGCCCGCCCCGCCACGGCCGATCCCGGCATCTTCGCCGCCGCGACAGCCGCATCCGCCGCCGCGTCGTACTGGATCGGTCCCTCGACCGGCAGCTCCGGAGCGGCAGCCCGCACGAGCGCCGTGGCCTCCCGCACCTTCTCGACGTCGGCGCCGGAGCCCGAGGCCCCGGTGGAGTAGGAGAGCATGGCCACGCGCGGCTCGATGCCGAACTGCGTGGCCGTGGCCGCCGCCGAGATCGCGATGTCGGCGAGCTGCGGACTCGTGGGGTCGGGCACCACGGCGCAGTCGCCGTAGACGAGCACGCGGTCGGCGAGCGCCATCAGGAAGACGCTCGAGACCACCGACACGTCGGGCTTGGTCTTGATGATCTCGAAGGCCGGCCGGATGGTGTGCGCGGTCGTGTGCGCGGCCCCCGAGACCATGCCGTCGGCGAGGCCGAGCTGCACCATCATGGTGCCGAAGTACGAGACGTCCGAGACCGTGTCGAACGCCATCTCGTAGGTCGTGCCCTTGTGGGCGCGGAGGCGCTGGTACTCCTCGGCGAAGCGCTGGCGGAGCGCCGGGTCGAACGGTGACACGACGGCGGCGGCCTCGATGTCGACCCCCAGGTCGCGAGCGCGGCTGCGCACCGACTCCTCCTCGCCGAGGATCGTGAGGCGGGCCACCCCGCGCTTCAGCACCGTCGCGGCGGCGCGCAGGATGCGGTCGTCGTCCCCCTCGGGCAGCACGATGTGCCGGCCCGCGGCGCGCGCCCGGTCGAGCAGGCCGTACTCGAACATGAGCGGGGTCACGGCGTCGCTCGTGCTCACGTCGAGGAGGGCGAGCAGCTGCCCGCCGTCGACGTACTGCTCGAACAGGCTGAGCGCGTTGTCGTACTTCACCCGCGAGTCGGCGGCGAGCCGGCCGCGCGTGGAGGTGATCCGCACGGCGGTCTCGTAGGTGCCGAGCCCGGTCGAGATGATCGGGATCGACGGATTGAGCCCCTTGATCAGCCGCAGCACGGCCTCGGGCAGCTCGAACCCGCCGTTCAGCACGATGGCGGCGAGCGACGGGAAGGTCCCCGACGCGTTCGCCATGAGCACCGCGAGCAGCACCTCGGCCCGGTCGGCGGGCACGACCACCACGGCGCCCTCGGTGAGCCGGGGCAGCACGTTGCGCATCGACATCGCGGCGACGACCACGCCGAGCGCCTCGCGGGCGAGCAGCCGGCGGTCGCCGAACTCGAGCGTGCCGTCGATCGACTCGAGGATGCCCGAGACGCTCGGCGCCACGAGCACGCGGTCCTCGGGGAGGGCCCAGACCGGGATCCGCGTGGGCTGGGCTCCCGAGGTCGACTCGGCGAGCGAGTCCACGGCCTCGCGGGCCGCACTGCCGATGGCGTCGCGGATCTTCTCGAGGTTCTCCGGATCCGACCGGTTCGCCACGATCCCCACGAGCGACGCGTGCGCGTTCCGCAGCTCCACGAGCGCGATCTCGGTGATCTGCCGCATGTCGCTCGGCGTGCGCGCCTCGGAGTGGCCGAGCAGCTCGTCGTTGCCCTGACCGCGGCGGCCGCCCAGCACGAGCAGCACGGGCGCTCCGAGGTTCGCGGCGATGCGCGCGTTGAAGCTCAGCTCGGTGGGGCTGCCCACGTCGGTGTAGTCGGAACCGAGGATGACCACGGCGTCGCAGCGCTGCTCGACGGCCTTGTAGCGCTCCAGGATGCGCGAGAGCGCGGCATCCGGATCCTCGTGCACGGCGTCGTAGGTCACGCCGATGGCCTGCTCGTAGTCGAGGTCGAGCCCCACGTTCTGCAGCAGCATCTCGAGCACGTAGTCGCGCGCGCTGACCGAGCGGGCGACGGGCCGGAACACGCCCACCCGCTGCACGGAGCGGCGGAGGATGTCGAGCACCCCGAGGGCGATCGTCGACTTGCCCGAGTGGCCCTCGGCGGAGGTGATGTAGATGCTCTTCACGCCGGGCCCGGAGCCCGGGTGGGAGTTCGGACGGGACGGGGAGATGTTCTCAGCAGATGACACGGATTCCTCTTCGGTCGACCGCGTCCAATCCTACGGGCGGGTGATCAGGCCCCGCAGTACTCACTCCCGACTCCCACCGAATCCGACACCGAGATGATCTGGATCTCGCCGGAGCCCATGTCCTCGAACGAGATGTACCGGGAGTCGGCCGCCAGCTGGTAGACGGTGGAACCGCTCATGCCCTGCACGGTCTCGAGCTCCTGGTAGGCCGCCTGGAGCTCCGCGACGGTCGAGCCGAGGCCGATGCCCGCCTCGGTGCGCGGCTGCGCGGCCGGGTCGGCTGCGTCGACCGGGTCGATCGCCAGCATCCGCACGACCACGACGGGCGCGGCCGGATCGGCCTCGTCGATGCCGCTCACGGCGGTGAGGCCGAGTCCGTCGAAGTCGTAGGTGTCGACGCCCGCGCGGCAGGTCTCGGGCGGGTGGGGCAGGTCGGCCTCGATGCCCTCGAGCGTCGAGCCCACCACGAACGGGCCGATCCCGGCGTAGTCGATGACCCAGGTGCCGGGGTCGTCGACCGAGTAGGCGGAGGGATCCGGTGCCGGTTCGGGCTCGGGCGTCTCGGTCGGCGACGACGACGGAGTGGGCGCCGGGGCCGTCACGGTGACCGTCGCGGTGGGCGCCGGATCGCCGCCCGCGCAGCCGGCGGCGGCCAGGACCGTCGCCAGCGCGGCGGCGATCAGGGCGGTGCGAGCGAATGCCTTCATCGAGTCCCCCTCGTGAGCATCACCGTCGACCGACCCCCGGTTAACGTATGAGGACTCCCCGCGCACCCGCCAGAGCCCGGTTACCCTTGCTGCGTTTCCGCCCTGGGGGAGTTGGCCTGGATGGCGCCACACGGGGAGCCGGGAACCAGTGTAGCAAGTCCCGGGGCCGGTGGCGGGCCGTCGCCGGGGGGCGTTGACTGGGGGCATGAAGGTAGCCATCGCCGGCGGGCACGGAAAAATCGCACTCCTCACCACGAAGCTCCTGAGCGCCTCCGGGCACGAGGTCTGGGGCATCGTGCGCAACTCCTCGCACGGGGCCGACATCGCCGTGGCCGGAGGTCACGCGCTCGTGCTCGACCTCGAGAACGCCGACGCGGAGAAGCTCGCCGCCGAGCTCTCCGAGCGCGAGATCGACGCCGTGGTCTTCGCCGCGGGCGCGGGCCCCGGCTCCACCGCGGAGCGGAAGCTCACCGTCGACCGCGACGGCGCCGTGCTGCTCGCCGACGCCGCCGCCCGCGCGGGGGTCTCCCGCTACATCATGATCTCGGCCATGGCGGCCGACGACTTCGACCCCGACAGCGACGACGTCTTCCAGGTCTACCTGCGCGCCAAGAGCGAAGCGGATGCCGCGGTGCGCGAGACCTCGCTCGACTGGACGATCGTGCGGCCCGGCGGGCTCACCGACGATCCGGCCACGGGCACCGTCACCCTCGCGGAGTCGACCGGCCGCGGCGAGATCCCGCGTGCCGACGTGGCGTGGATCATCACGCAGCTGCTGACCTCGGGAGACGCCGTGCGCCGCCAGTTCGAGGCGATCTCGGGCTCGACCCCCATCGCCGAGGCGCTCCGCGACCTGTAGGAGCCCGGAACGCAGCAACCCGGAACGGATGAAGGCCCCTGATCCTCGGATCGGGGGCCTTCATGAGCGGAAGTGACAGGATTCGAACCTGCGAGCGCTTGCACGCTACACGCTTTCCAAGCGTGCTCCTTAGGCCGCTCGGACACACTTCCGAGGAAGATCCTACACGACCGGGACGGGTGCTCTCCTCAGCGCTCGCCCGCCTCGATGGCGGCGACGGCCGCGGGGTCTGCACCCTCGAGGAACTCGCTCAGCCGCACGACCTCGTCGGTCTCGCCGATGGCCTCTGCCGCACGGCGCAGCGTGTAGAGCGCGAGCAGCACCCCACGATTGCCCTCGTGCGAGAACGGCACGGGGCCATGGCCCTTCCAGCCGGCACGCCGCAGTGCGTCGAGCCCGCGGTGGTAGCCCACCCGCGCGTAGGCGTAGGCCTGCACGGGCTCGCGCCTGGACCAGGCCCGATCCGACAGCGTCGCCCAGGCCAGCGACGACGTGGGGTGGTCCTTCACCGTCTGCTCCAGCACCTCGTCGACGTCGAAGCCGACGGCGCGGGTGAGAGCCTCACGCACCTCCGGCTCGTCGGGCAGGAAGGTCGCGGGAGGGCCGAGGAGGTTCTGGTTGCTCATTCCGCCATCGTACCCAGCACCGGGAAGCCCGTGACATCCGGCATGTCCTCGCCGTGCTCCCTCGTGTAGGCGCGGTGGGCGGCCCGCTCGTCGTCCATCCGCTGCGACAGTCCCGCGTAGGCCGTGGTGAGCCGCGGCACCCGGCGGATGACGTCCATCACGAGCCGGAACCGGTCGAGGTCGTTGAGCATGAGCATGTCGAACGGCGTCGTGGTCGTGCCCATCTCCTTGAAGCCGCGCACGTGGATGTTGCCGTGGTTCGCCCGCCGATAGGTGAGGCGGTGGATGAGCGAGGGGTAGCCGTGGAAGGCGAACACCACGGGCCGGTCACGCGTGAAGAGCGCGTCGAACGACGGCTCGTCGAGGCCGTGCGGATGCTCCGTGGCATCCTGCAGGCGCATCAGGTCGACCACGTTGACGAACCGCACGGCGAGATCCGGGATCTCCTCGCGCAGGATCTGCACGGCGGCGATCGCCTCGACGGTCGGCACGTCGCCCGCGCAGGCCACCACGACCTCGGGCTCCTCCCCCGCCCGCTCGGTGCCCGCCCACTCCCACACGCTCGCGCCGCGCGCACCGTGGGTGCGGGCCTCCTCGAGGCTCAGCAGCGCACCGGTGGGGTGCTTGCCCGCCACGATCACGTTCACGAGGTCGCGGGTGCCGAAGCAGTGCTCGGCGGTCACGAGCAGGGAGTTCGCGTCCGGCGGCAGGTAGATGCGCACGATGCTCGCCTGCTTGTTGACGACATGGTCGAGGAATCCGGGATCCTGGTGCGAGAAGCCGTTGTGGTCCTGCCGCCAGACGTGCGACGACAGCAGGTAGGTGAAGGAGGAGACGGGGCGGCGCCAGTCGACCTTCGCGGCCGACTCGAGCCACTTCGCGTACTGGTTGAACATCGAGTCGACCACATGGATGAAGGCCTCGTAGGAGGTGAAGAGCCCGTGCCGGCCGGTGAGCAGGTAGCCCTCGAGCAGGCCCTGCGCGAGGTTCTCGCTCAGCACCTCGATCACCCGCCCCTCGCGGCCGAGGTGCAGGTCGGTGGGGAGCACGTCGCCCTGCCACTGCTTGCCCGTGACCTCGTAGACGTCGCCGAGCCGGTTCGACTCGACCTCGTCGGGGCCGAAGAGCCGGAAGTCGTCGGGGTTCGCGGCCATCAGGTCACGGAGCCAGCGGCCGAGCACCCGGGTGGGCTCCACCTCCTCCGCTCCGCGCCGCTCCCCCACCGCCACCGCGCGGGGCTCGAGCGGCGGCAGGTCGAGGTCCCGGCGGAGCAGTCCGCCGTTGGCATGCGGGTTGTCGCTCATCCGGAGCGTGCCGGCCGGGCGCACCGCGTCGAGCTCGGCGACCGGGCGGCCGTCGGTGTCGAAGAGCTCCTCGGGGCGGTAGCTCCGCAGCCACTCCTCGAGCTGGGCGAGGTGCTCGGGGTTGTCGCGCACGCCCGAGAGCGGAACCTGGTGCGAGCGCCAGGTGTTCTCGACCGGGAGGCCGTCGACCTCCTTGGGCCCCGTCCATCCCTTCGGGGTCTTGAGGATGAGCATCGGCCAGGCCGGGCGGGCGGTCTCGCCGCCCTCCCGAGCGGCGTGCTGGATGGCCTCGATCTCGTCGGTCGCCTCGGCGAGCGCCGCGGCGAAGCGCTCGTGCACGGCCGCCGGATCCTCACCGTCGAAGCCGCCCGAGACGATGCGCGGCGAGTAGCCGTAGCCGGTGAAGAGCGCGAGCAGCTCCTCCTCGGGGATGCGCGCGAGCAGGGTGGGATTGGCGATCTTGTAGCCGTTGAGGTTGAGGATCGGCAGCACGGCGCCGTCGCTCGCCGGGTCGAGGAACTTGTTGAGGTGCCAGCTCGTCGCGAGGGTGGCGGTCTCGGCCTCGCCGTCGCCCACGACGCAGGCGGCCACGAGGGAGGGGTTGTCGAGCACGGCTCCGTAGGCGTGCACGAGCGAGTAGCCGAGCTCCCCGCCCTCGTTGATCGACCCCGGGGTCTCGGGCGCGGCGTGGGAGGGGATGCCGCCCGGGAACGAGAACTGCCGGAACAGCTTCTTCATGCCCCCGCCGTCGCGCGTGATGCGCGGGAAGAGCTCGGAGTAGGTGCCGTCGAGCCAGGCGCTCGCCACCACGCCGGGGCCGCCGTGCCCGGGGCCGGCGATGTAGATCACGTTCGTCTCGCGTTCGACGATGAGCTTGTTGAGGTGCGCCCAGACGAAGTTCAGGGCGGGCGTGGTGCCCCAGTGCCCGAGCAGGCGCGGCTTGATGTCGTCCCGCGTGAGCGGGCGCTCGAGGAGCGGGTCGTCGAGCAGGTAGATCTGGCCGACGGAGAGGTAGTTGGCGGCGCGCCACCAGAGGTCGACGGCGGCGAGGGGGACGGCCGGGCGGGGGCCGGCGGCGGGTGGGACAGGGCTGGTGGCTGTCATGCCGTCAGCCTACGAACGGATGCGCCGCGCGCACAGGGCCCCCGGCACTCTCGTCGCCTGAGCGTGCGCTGGTAGTGGAGGGGAGGATGTCCCCCAGTCGGCCGCCTGCGCCACGCCCTCGCCGCCCGTATCCTCGACACGTGGGAACCCCGATCAGTCGCGCGTCCGTGCTGATCCGACCACGCGTGCAGCTCATCCGGCAGACCCGCCTCGCCGCCGCGGCGCTCATCCTGCCGGTGTTCGCGGCCATGCTGTGGTTCTCGCTGCCGCGCGGCACCTGGCTCCGCGTGGCCATCGCGTTCGCGTTCGTGCTCGCCCTCTACCTGGCCGGGGCGGCGCTCCTGCGTGGCGTGAGCATCCGGTTGGGTCCGGACGGGCTCGTGGAGCGCGGATTCTTCCGCCGGCAGAGCCGCATTCCCGCCAAGCGGATCGCCGCCGCGCTCGTGATCGACGTCTACCGCGGGGTGACCGCCGAGACCGACCGCCAGCTGTTCCTCGTCGACACGACGGGCGAGCTGCTCGTGCGGATGCGCGGGGAGTTCTGGACCAACGAGGCCATCGAGACGGTCGCGGCCGCGTACGACGTGCCCATCCGGCGCGCCGCCGATCCGATCACCGCCGCCCAGCTGCGGCACGACCACGCCGATCTGCTGTTCTGGTTCGAGCGCTGGCCGTGGACCGGGCGGCTCGCTGTCGCGGGAGTGATCGCGCTGCTCGCGCTCATCCTGATCGCCCTCATGTCGCCCGAGGCGCTCGTGCTCACTCCGGCCGCGGAGCGCTGAGGCCGAAGACGACGCCGTCGGCGCTCTGGCTCCGTCGCTCGAAGCCGACCCGGGGGTAGAAGGCGAGGGCGCCGGTGTTGGCGGGGTCGACCACGACCTGCACGCCGGTGCCGGGCGGGAGGGACCGCACGAAGCGCTCGATCAGGCGCCGCCCGAGGCCGCCGCCGCGCGCGCCCTCGCCGAGGTCGATGTGCAGGTGGGCGGGGAAGCCATCGCATTCCGATTCGAGCATATGGGCGGCGTGCTCGTGGCGGGCGGCCTCGTCGAGGGAGGTTCCGCCGGCGGCCTCGGCCCAGTCGCCCTGGGCGAACGCGGTGGCGAAGGCGCGGGTGTCGGCCGTGCCGAGCACGTAGCCGACGACAGCGCTGTCGGCGTCGCCGTCGCTGTGGCTGTCGCTGTCGCTGTGGCGCTCCGCCACGAAGGCGTGCTCGGGATCGAGCAGCAGGTAGGGAGTCGCCCAGCGGTGGGTGAGCTCGCGGGGGTCGGGGTGGAGGTGGGTGGCGTCGCGGCCGGCGTCGCCCGTCTCGAGGCAGATCCGCTCGACGGCCGCGCGGTCGGTGGGGCGGTAAGGGCGGATGGTGAAGGTGGGCGACTGCGGATCGGACGTGGGTGAGTCGGGGCCCGGCGCATCCGGCACGGACGCATCGGGCGCGGGCGCATCCGGAGTAGGCGCAGCCGTCACGAGACCGCGAGCACGACGGGCGGGTGGAGCGCCCAGTCGGCGAGGAGCTCCTCGCGCACCGTCACGCCCGAGCCCGGGCCGGCGGGCACCGCGAGGCGGCCGTCGACGAGCACGAACGACTCCGTGAGGTCCTCGGCGAAGTAGCGGTCGGAGGCGGAGGTGTCGCCCGGCAGCGTGAAGCCCGGCAGAGCGGCGAGGGCCACGTTGGCCGCCCGCCCCACACCCGTCTCGAGCATGCCCCCGCACCACACGGGCACGTCGCGGTCGAGGCAGGCGTCATGGATCCGGATCGCCTCGAGGTAGCCACCAACCCGGCCCGGCTTGATGTTGACGATCGACGTCGCATCCCGCTCGATCGCATCGATCGCGATGTCGACCCCGGTGATCGACTCGTCGAGGCACACGGGGGTGTCGATGGCGCGGGCGAGCCGCACGTGGGTGCGGATGTCCTCCTCCACGAACGGCTGCTCGATCAGCAGGAGGCCGAACGGGTCGAGCTCACGCAGGTGGTCGATGTCGGCCTCGGTGTAGGCGGTGTTCGCGTCGACCTGCAGCAGGGCGTCGGGCCCGAGCAGCTCGCGCACCGCGGCGACGGGCTCGAGATCCCAGCCGGGCTTGATCTTGAGCTTGATGCGCCGGTAGCCCGCGTCGCGGTAGCCCGCGACCTCCTCGAGCAGCTCGCCGATCGAGGGTGCGATGCCCACCGAGACGCCGCAGTCGACCTCGGGCCGCACGGCGCCGAAGAACTCGCCGAAGCTCACCCCGGCCGCCCGCGTCTGCGCGTCGAGCACGGCGGTCTCGAGAGCGGCCTTCGCCATCCGGTGCCCCACCACGAAGCGGAGGAGGCCCGCCACGTCGTCGGCCCTCAGGGTGCGTGCCGCGAGCAGGGCCGGGGCGAGATAGGAGGTGATCACGGCCTCGCAGCCGTCGACGTGCTCGCTCGAGTAGAAGGGATCCGTCATCGCCACGCACTCGCCCCAGCCGTCGCCCTCGGCGGTGCGCACGCGCACGAGCAGCACCTCGCGGGCGGTCTGGCGACCGAAGCTGGTCTCGAACGGCCGCACGAGCGGCATGCCGATCCGGTGCAGTTCGACGGATTCCAGGGTGACGGGGAGCGCGCTCATGGGTCGACGCTACCGGTCAGGCCCTCCGGATTCGAGAGCGGGGTCGGGCCGGGGCTTCCAGACGGGCGGATGCGGCAGGCCGCGTTCTCGATAGAGCCGTGCGGCGAAGGGGGCCCACAGCAGCACGGCGACACCGGCGCCGAGCAGCAGCCCGCCGATGGTGTCGCTCAGCCAGTGGGCGCCGAGGTAGGTGCGGCTCGCCATCATGAGCACGGTGTAGACGGATCCGGCCACCCAGATCCACACGCGCACGAAGATGATGCCGAGGGCCACCGAGAGGGTGGCCGCGTTGGCGGCGTGGCCGGAGGGGAACGAGCCGAAGTCCGAGACCACGAGCATCTCCTCGGGGCGGGCGCGGCCCACCGCCGACTTGAGGATCTGCACGACCGCCGCACTCGCCACGATCGAGGCCAGGAAGTACAGGGCGGCCCAGGGGCGGCGGAACAGCAGGAGCAGGCCGATCACGAGCAGCGGGACGACGAAGACGGCCACGAAGCCGCCACCGAGGTAGTTCATTACAAGGGAGGGGGCCTCCCAGAAGGTGTTGCGGTTCTCGAGCACCTCCTCCATCCACTCCTCGTCGAACGAGAACGGGAGCGAGCCCTGGCCGCGGAGCACCAGCACGAGGGCGAGCAGGCCCACCACGAGGAGGGCGACGGCGCCGGAGACGATCGGCCAGCGGCGGGCCACCTTGTAGGGGGCGGGGGCCTCGACCGGGCCCGCGGCCTCGGGGACCTGGGCCTCGGGGGGATGGGACTGGTCGTCGGAGGGTTCTGAGCTCGGGGGTGAGGACATCTCGTGATGCTATCCCGGTGTGCGGGATCGCGCCCGTGGCTGTGGTCCTCTCAGCCGCCGGCGGTCAGCCGAGGGTCGGGGCGGATGGGACCGACGTCGCGCTCGTGACGATGTCGATCACCGCGACCGAGAGGTTGAACACCATGTGGGTCACGATCGAGGGGCCGAGGCGCCTGGTGAGCACGGCGAGGCAGCCGAGCACGAGTCCGGCGACGAAGAGGGTGATCAGCCGGGAGACGGCGGCGGCGGTCTCGGGCACGCCGTCGAGGTGGAAGATCACGAACAGGAGCGACGAGCCGATGACCGCGACGGTGGCGGCGAGGCGGCGGCGGTCGGGCGCATCCGGATCCGTGCCGAGCACCGCGTGCTGCAGGGAGCGGAGCACGAGCCCGCGGAAGTACAGCTCCTCCACCACGGGCGTCACGATCGACGCGGCGACGATCGCGGTGAGCGCGAACCACAGCGGGTCGGAGCCGACTCCCCCGCCGTACGGCATGCTCGGGGTGCCCGAGACGGCGCGGGTGAGCTCGGCGATGCCGACGGCGGATGCGCGCAGCACGAGCCCGGCGAGCAGTCCGATGGCGAGGTCGATGGGCTGGAACCGCAGGCCGAAGTCGGCGGCGAGGCTGCGGCGGCCCCGCCAGAAGCACGCCACGAGCACCACGGCCACGAGCGGCAGCCATCCCGCCACGATCTGTTCGAGCGCCCAGCGGAGCTGCGGCTGGGTGGCGAGGGCGGGCATCCGCACGAGCGCCTGCACGAGGGCCGACAGCAGCACGAACCCCAGCAGCCCCGCGACCACGTCGACGAGTCCCCACCGCGGCACCCGCCCCGTCTGCACGCTCACCCCACCACGCTAGCGCCTCGCTGGGATCCACCCCGCCGCCCCGTCCCGTCGAGCGCCGCCCGCAGCACGCCACCACCTGCCCTCCCCGGGCACACCTCTCCGCGTGCCGTCGCGCCCCACCGCGCGTAACCCTCGCCGGGTAGCGCCACCCGCGCGAAAACCTCCGCGGTGGGTCGACTGGCGCTACCCGATGCCTCTCACCCCACACCGGGGTAGCGCCAACCGCGCCAAGACCTCCGGGGTCGGTCGACTAGCGCTACCCCGCTCGCGGGCGGGTGGGTGGGTGGGTGGGTGGGTGCGGCAGCGCAGCGGCGTCGGGCGGGGGTCGGGTGCTCAGTGGGGGGCGAGGAGGGGGCCCGCCGCGGCGAGGGAGGTGCCGCGTGGGAGGGCGCCGGTGAGGCGGCCCTCGGAGAGCGTGAGGGTGCGGTCGCAGTGCTCGAGGAGGAGAGCGGTGTCGGTGGAGACGAGCACGGCGCCCTTGCCTCCGGCGACCGCTGTGCGGAGGGCGGCGAGGATGCTGTCGCGCTCGGCGGGGGTCGCGCCGTCGAAGGGCTCGAGCAGGAAGAGCACCTGCCGCTCGGAGGCGGGGAACGCCTCGAGCAGCCCCAGCACGCGAGCACCCTGGTCGCCCTCCCTGCTGAGCGAGCGCACGGCGCCGAGGAGCTTCGCGCCCGTGCCGCGCTCGGCGTCGGAGGGCACCTCGGAGGCGTCGCTCAGCAGCCCGAACGACGCGAGCCCGCGCACCCTCGACTGCGACACCGGCACGGCGAAGCCGCCGAGCAGCTGCATGCGGTAGCGCTGGTGGGGCGTGCCGGCGAAGAAGAGGCCGGCGGCGATGGCGTGCTCGACGGTGTCGGTCTGCGCAGTGGTGCCGCGCACGCTCACCTCGCCCGTGGCATCCGTGCCGGCGGAGCGCCCGTAGATGCTGAGCAGCAGATCCTCGGCACCGGATCGGCGGAGGCCCGCGATGCCCACGATCTCGCCCGCCCCCACCTCGAACGACACGTCGTCGACCACGAGGCGGTCGGGCCGCAGCACGTCGTGCACGCTCCACCCCCGCACCCGCAGCAGCTCGCCGCGCGCGTCGGGGGTGGCTGGAGCGGCTCCGCCGGCTCCGGCGGCTCCGGCGGCTCCGGCGAGAGTGGCGGACGCGGGTGGTGCGTCCTGCGCCATGGACTCATCGACGCTGCGGCCACCGGCATCGTCCGTGCCGCCGAACATGTCGCGCAGGATCGCCTCGCGGAGTGCTTCGACGTCGGTGTCAGTCGCCCCGGCGGGCACGACGTGACGCGCCACTTCCCGGCGGTCGGCGAGCACGGCGACGGAATCGGCGTATGTCAGTGCCTGCCGAGGACGCTGGGTGAGCACGACGACGGCGATCCCACGATCGCGCAGCCGCCCGAGCAGCGCGAGCAGGCGGGCGGCGTCCCCGACGGCGTCGGGCTGCGCCGCGGGGGCGTCGAGCAGGGCGGTGGGCTCGTCGAGCACGATGAGGTCGGCGTCGGCGGTGAGGGCCCTCGCGAGCTCGAGGCGGAGGCACGCGAGCTCGTCGAGCTGGTCGCCGCGGGTCTCGAAGGGGAGGTCGAGGCCGACGTCGGCGAGCACGCGGGCGGCTTCGACGCGCATCCGCTTGGTGTCGATGCCGATCGGGATGGGGCCGAGGCGGCGCAGCGGCACGCGACCGAGGAAGACGTTCTCGATCAGGTCGAACCCGCTCGCCACACCCGACCGTGCCGAGATCACCGCGAGCCGGGCCGACGCCGCGCTCACGGGCGACGTGGCTGCAGCGCCACGGGCCACTGGCGCGGGCTTCCGCGAAGGGGCGTTGGGCTGGCGCTCGACCTGGGCGGTGGCCGACGCGAGCACCGCCCCGAGATCGGTCGCGGAGGCGGAGCAGACGGCGAGGATCGTCCCGGGCTCCACGCGCAGAGCGGCGGTGGAGCCCGAGCCGATCGGGATCTCGAAGGCCGGCCCGGTCACCGCTGGATCGCTCACGCCTCCACGCTAGCGGAGGGCGGGCTGGGCGGCGGCGGCCGGAGCCACGAGGGGACGCGCAGAGAACGTGACTCGCACGAGCGGCGAAGCCGCAGACTCGACGACGGTCTCGGTCACGACGGGCAGCCCCGCCTGACGAGCGGCCTCCTGCCTCCAGGCGAGCGCCGCCACCACGTCGGGGTCGGAGCGCCGGGCGGAGTCGACCTCCACGACCAGGTCGGGCGCGAGGATCGCTCCCGCCTCGGCGAACTCGCGGTGTGCGGAGCGGATGAGTGCCGCTCCCCAGACCTCGGGGTGCGGCACGGTCGCGTCGACCGCGAGGCACCGCAGCTCCACGGGGTGCACGGAGCCGACGGGTCCCCACCACACCCCGCGCGCCACGACGGCGCCATCGAGGAGGGCGAGCCACGACCACTCGCGGCGGTAGGTGCCGGCCGCGAGCCCGCGGCCGTAGGCCTGGGCGTCGACCGACGAGACGGATTCAGGAGGGACGAAACGGAGCAGCGCGCTGTCGAGCGCGCGCGATGACGAGGTGAACACGGTTGATTTCCTTCAAGCAAGAGATGCGAGTGATGAAGGCGCTTCCAGGCGGGCCCGACGAAGAGCGTCAGGGCATCCGCAGCGCGGCGAGCGGGTGGCTAGCCTGCGAAGCGGGAGAACGGGGGAAGCGCGATGTGACCTGAATCAAACATGTGCTCACCTCCTCCTTCTCCGGGCGACCGTGTTGTCGCGGTCTCCGACACTAGCGGCCCGACACGCCCGGGCGCAACCCCTGTCTGGGAAATCGCCTACACCGGATCCCGCGCCCGCTCGCGGGGAGGGTCGGACGCGTCAGCGCCCGCCCGGTTCCGCCGTGCGGCGCGGCAGCGCGAACACGAGCAGGAACGCGACGACCGCGAACGCGACGCTCACGCCCATCGCCGCGGCCGAGCTGGTCACGAAGGCGCTCGCCACGGCATCCGGCGACGACCCGTTCACCACGAGCGTGCCGAAGAGCACGCTGCCGATGACCGCGATGCCCACCGCGCTGCCGATGCGCTGCATGGCGCTGATGACCCCGGATGCCGCACCCGCATCCGGCCGGTCGACCGTCGCCACGATGAACTGCGCGTTCGGAGCGATGAAGAGCCCGTTGCCGAGGCCCGCGATGAACAGCGGGGCGAGGAGCAGCCAGTTGGTGAGGTCGGCCGGGTTCGTGAGCAGGAGCACGAGCCACACCCACGCGAGCCCCACGGCCACGGCGGCCGTGCCGATGATGAGCACGGTGCGGCCGAGGCGCTGCGACAGGCGGTTGCTCTGGCTGGAGCCGATGATCGAGCCGATCGCGAAGGGGATCGAGACGGCGCCAGACTCGAGCGCCGTGTGGCCGAGCCCGGTCTGCCAGAGCAGCGAGATGGTGAAGAAGATGCTCGTGAAGGCCGCGAAGTAGACGAGGGCGAGAACGACTCCGCCCGTGAACGCCGGATGCCGGAAGAGCTTCGGCGGCACGAGGGGCAGACGGCCTCGCTTCGTGTAGGCGACCTCCCAGGCTCCGAACGCCACGAGGAGGAGGATGCCGGCGGCGAGGACGAGGAAGGTCCAGAGCGGCCAGCCCTCGTCCTCGCCCTGGATGAGGGGGACGAGGAGGCCGATGAGGCCGCCCGAGACGAGGAGGAGCCCGACCCAGTCGATGCCGGCCTTGGCGGGCGTGGGGGTCAGGGTGGGTGCGGATGCGGGGGCGGCGGCGTCACCGGCGGCTCCGGCTCCGGCGGCTCCGGCAGTTGCGCCGGCGCCGGATGCGGCGGCTCCGGCAGGCGCACCGGCGGCGGTACCGGCTCGAGCACCGGCACCGGCACCGGCAGGCGCGCTGGCGCCAGCAGGCGCCGCCTCGGCGGCCACCTCGTCCGTCTCGCGTCGGCCGGGGAGCAGGATCGCCGCCGCGATGAGCGTCGCGATGCCGATCGGGAGGTTGACGCCGAAGACGAGCCGCCACCCCTCCTCCGAGCCGAACGCCTGGATGATGAGACCGCCGATGATGGGGCCGAGAGCGGTCGAGACGCCGATCACGGCGCCCATGATTGCGAAGGCCTTGCCGCGCATCCGGGGCGGGAACAGCAGCTGGATGTACGCCGTGACGGCGGGCACGAAGATGCCGCCCGCGAGGCCCTGCACGACGCGCGAGGCGATGAGCTGGAAGTCGTTCTGCGACAGCCCGCACGCGAGGCTCGCGAGGGTGAACAGCGCGATGCCGGTGAAGAAGACCCACTTGTGGCCTATGCGGTCGCCGATCCGGCCGGCGGGGATGAGGGCGAGGCCGAAGGCGAGGGCGTAGCCGGAGATGATCCAGCTGAGGGTGGCCTCGCTCGCGTCGATGCTCGTGCGGATCGAGGGCAGGGCCACATTCACGATGGTGGTGTCCAGGAGGGCGATGCACATGCCCGCCAGCAGGACGATGAGCGCCTGCCAGGCGCGCCTCGATGCAGTCATCCCCTCACTCTGTCACCACTCGGCGGCCGCGGGTGACCGCGGGAGACCGCAAACGGCTGCGTGAGGCCGCGGATGTGGAGTTCGCCAACACTGCGGCACCCCGAGTCGTATTCGGTATCGCTTCGGCTCAGACGTGGCGTTGTCCGCGCGAAGCGGCCGGCGGGGCGCGCCAGGGGACCTCAGCCGCCTGACTTTATGCCGTCATGCGATCTGCGCCGCGTGCGCGCGGGCGAGGGCCGCGCTGGCGGCGACCAGGTGGGGGCGGGGGTCGGCCATGGCGGCGGCAGCGGATCCGGCCAGGTCGGTGAGCGAGACGGCGTCGTCGAACGAGGCGGTCGGCCCCGCGATCGCGCCTGCCACGAGGGCGACGCGCACCGGGGCCGATGCTGGTGCGTGCACAGTGCCGACCGTGGTTGCGCCGGCCGTTGATGCGAAGCCCGCTGATGCGCCGGCGGCGGTGGAGGCGCCGGCGTCCGCGGCAGCCACCCGCGCCAGGTCGCGCACCGTGGTGGGGACCTTGCCCGCTTCGGACTGGTCGTCGAAGCGGCCCTCGCCGGTGATGACGACGTCGGCGCCGACGAGTCGCTGCGGCAGCCTCAGCAGTTCGGCCACGGCGGTGGCACCGGGGGTGAGCCGCGCGCCCCACGCGAGCAGCCCGAAGCCCGTGCCGCCCGCCGCGCCTGCGCCGGGGGTCTCGGGGTCGATGCCCGTGGCATCCGCCAGCACCCGGGCGAACACCGTGAGGTTGGCCTCGGCCTGGGGAGCGAGGCCCTCCTCGATGCCCTTCTGCAGGCCGAAGACCGCGACGGCCCCCCGGCGCCCGAGCAGCGGGTTGTCGACGTCGCTCAGCACCGCGACGCCCCCGGGCGGCAGGGCGCGGAGGGTGGAGAGGTCGGCACGCCCGACGTCGGCGAGGCCTCCGTTGCCCGGTGCTACCGGGCGGCCGTCGTCGCCAGTGAAGCTCGCCCCGAGCACCTCGAGGGCGCCCGCCCCTCCGTCGGTGGAGGAGCTGCCGCCGATGGCGAGCACCACCTCGTCGACCCCGGCGTCGAGGGCCGCACGGATGGCCTGCCCGAACCCGATCGTGTGGGCCTCGAGCGGCCGCAGCCGGTCGAGCAGCGTGATGCCGCTCGTGTTCGCGAGCTCGACCACGGCGGTGCCGCCGAGCCGGTCGGCACCGCCCACCACCGCTCCACCCGCTGTCGCGGTCGGCGGCAGCCACAGCCAGGCCGCCTCGATCACGCGGTCGTCGGGACCGGTGACGGTGACCGGGATGCGCCGCGCATCCGGGCGCGCCAGCTCGAAGGCGTCGAGCGCGCCCTCGCCGCCGTCGGCCATCGGGATGCGGATGACCTCGTCGTCGGGTCGCACCGAGAGCCAGCCCTCGGCCAGCCACTCGGCCGCCTCGACCGCGGTGGCGGTGCCCTTGAACGAGTCCGGCGCGATCACGACACGAGAAGCCACCCGCTCATCCCCTCACGCCGCCCGCCCCTTGTCAACAACCGCGACGCCCCGCATCCGCTCGCGCCGCGAGCACCCCACGCCACCCCACACCCGCACGCAACCCCCACAGCCGCGCGGCGGGATGCCAGAGTGGAGTCATGAACGATGCGACGACGCCCTCCGTTCCCCCGACCGCCACCACCCATGAGGCCGCCCCGGGCGTTTCCACCCCCGCCGCGGCCGCCGCGGCCGCCGCCGTCGCCCGCCGCCCGCGGGCGCACCTCACGTTCGCGCTGCCACAGA
>NZ_JAHFUY010000078.1 GCF_023264895.1 Herbiconiux sp.
GAGGGCGTCGAGGCAGGCGGCGATCCGCTCGTGCTCGAGGTCGGCGGAGGCCGCCACGCCGTCGACGACCTCGTCGGCCAGGCGAACGAGGCCGTAGATGTTCTCCACGTCCTGCCGCACGGGGTGGGCGAGCAGCCGCGAGGCGAGGCCGAACGAGGTCGAGTAGCGGCGGATGACGATCGAGGAGGTCTCCATGGCCACCCGGTCGTAGAGCGACGGATCGCCGGAGAAGCGGCGCGCTGCGCTCATCGCACCCGGCCCAGCACCGAGGCCACGATGGGCCGGAACTCCTCGCGCACGCTCTCGGGCAGGGCGTCCGACACGAGAGCCTCCCACGCGCGGTTGGCGAAATCGCGGGCGAGCGCCTCGGCGAAGCGGCGCGACCCGATCTCCTCGAGCACGGTGCGGATGCGATCACCCTCCTGCGCGGTGAGGTCGGGGCGACCGAAGAGATCGGAGACCTCGGCCCACTGCGGCTGCCCCACGGCGTGGGCTAGCAGCACCGTGCGCTTGCCCTCGCGCAGGTCGCCGAGGGTCGTCTTGCCCGTGGCATCCTCGTCGCCGAAGACCCCGAGGAGGTCGTCGACGATCTGGTAGGCGATGCCGATGTCGCGGCCGAACGTCGACAGCGCGGCGACGGCCTCGGGCGACCCGCCCGCGAGCACGGCACCGGCGGCGAGCGGCCCTTCGAAGGAGTAGCCGGCGGTCTTCAGCGCCTCCATCTCGATGATCTCGTCGACGGTCGGCGGCTCGGCCCGGATGGAGAAGTCGACGTCGTAGAGCTCGCCCGCGGCGGAGACGAACATCGCCTCGTCGAGGATGTCGTGCAGGCGCGTGCGGAGGAGGCCGTCGACCCCCGACCTGTCGATCAGGCGGTAGGAGTTGAAGAGCGCGAGGTCGCCCGCGATGATCGCGACCGACATGCCGCGGTGCTCGGCGGTGGGCAGCGGGATGCCGGCGGTCGTGGCGATGTCGCGGTAGCTGCCGGAGACGTTGGGGCCGCCGCGCCGCACGAAGTCGCGGTCGATCACGTCGTCGTGCACGATGAGGGCGGTGTGCAGGAGCTCGAAGGCGGCACCCACATGGGCCGCGGCGTCGAGGTCGGTGCCCCCGAGGGACTCGTAGGCGGCCATGACCATGCGGGGGCGGAAGCGCTTGCCCCCCGAGGAGTTGCGTTCGAGGGTCTGCCAGAGCGCGGCGTAGGGGGCACCAAGGGCCTTCGCACGGAACTGGGAGTCGCTGAAGAATGCCGCCAGAACCCGCTCGACGTGCTGCTGTCGGCGTTCCGACACCGCGACCAGATCGTGCGTGTCCACCTTCCCCAGGTTACATGGTTGCCAAGTAATAAAGGACAATAGTGAAATGAGCGCCAAGACCGAACAGGTGATCCTCCTCTCCGACGACGGAGCTCCCATCGGCACGGCCGACAAGTTCTCG
The DNA here is from genome assembly GCF_023264895.1 of Herbiconiux sp. Taxonomy (GTDB): domain Bacteria; phylum Actinomycetota; class Actinomycetes; order Actinomycetales; family Microbacteriaceae; genus Herbiconiux. The sequence goes on from NZ_JAHFUY010000078.1 coordinate 1,438, forward strand.
GTGCACACCGACGACACTCCCCTGCACCTCGCCTTCTCCTGCCACGTCTTCGACGACGAGGGGCGCATCCTGGTCACGCGGCGAGCGCTGTCGAAGCTCACCTGGCCCGGGGTGTGGACGAACTCGTTCTGCGGGCATCCGGCCCCGGGCGAGGATCCGCGCGAGGCCGTGCTCCGCCGGGCGCGCACCGAGCTCGGTCTCGAGATCGCCGAGCTCGAGCTCACGCTCCCCGACTTCCGCTACCTCGCCATCGACGCCTCGGGCATCGTGGAGAACGAGATCTGCCCGGTCTACATCGCGCGCGCCGCGGGCCCGATCGAGGCGAACCCGGCCGAGGTGGCCGAGTGGCGCTGGGCCGACGCGGTCGAGCTGCAGCACTCCGTCGCGCTCACGCCGTGGGCGTTCAGCCCCTGGCTCGCCCTCCAGCTCCCCCAGCTGACCCTCTGACCTCCCGGCCCGCTGACCCTCGTGGCCCCACGATGGGCGCTGCCGGGCGGGCGGTCGGCTCTGCCATGCTGAGGGCATGGACGCCCACGACATCCGCAACTCCTACCTCGCCTTCCTCGAGAAGAACGGGCACACGGTCATCGACCGCGCACCCCTCGTGCCCCGGGGCGACACCAGCACGCTCTTCAACGGCAGCGGGATGCAGTCGCTGCTCCCCTACCTGCTCGGCGCCGAGCATCCGGCCGGGCAGCGCCTGACCGACAGCCAGCCCTGCGTGCGGGCCCAGGACATCGACGACGTGGGCGACAACCGCCACACCACCTTCTTCGAGATGCTCGGCAACTGGTCGCTCGGCGACTACTTCAAAGAGGAGCAGATCCGCCAGTTCTTCACGTTCCTGGTCGACATCGTGGGCCTGGACCCCGAGCACATCTACGTGACCTGCTTCATCGGCGACCCGGCCAACGGCATCCCGCGCGACGACGAGGCCGCCGGCATCTGGGCGACCGTCTTCGGCGAGCGCGGCGTCTCGAACGGCATCGCCGAGATCGGCTCGCAGGAGGACGGGGACCGGCGCGGCGTGCTCCCCGGCGAGCGCATCTTCTTCTACGACGGCGGCGAGAACTGGTGGTCGCGCGGCGGATCGCTCGAGGCGACGCCCATCGGCGACCCGTGCGGCCCCGACAGCGAGGTGTTCTACGACTTCGGGGCGGAGCACCAGGATCCCGCCTACGGCAAGGCGCACCCCGCGAGCGACGGCGGCCAGTTCATGGAGATCGGCAACCAGGTGTTCATGCAGTACCGGCGCCTGCCCGACGGGAGCTTCGAGGAGCTCGCCAAGCGGAACGTCGACTTCGGCGGTGGGCTCGAGCGCATCGCGGCCGCGTCGATCGGCTCGGACGACGTGTTCCGCATCTCGCTGCTCTGGCCCATCATCGCCAAGCTCGAGGAGCTCACCGGCCGCTCCTACGACGACGAGACCGCCTCGATGCGGATCATCGCCGACCACCTCCGTGGCGCGACCTTCCTCGCGGTCGACGGCGTGCGGCCCTCCAACAAGGAGCAGGGCTACGTGATGCGCCGGCTGCTGCGCCGCGCCATCCGCCTCGCCCTCTCGCTCGGGCTCACCGAGAACTTCTTCGCCGAGATCGTGCCGGTGATCGCCGACCTCTACGCCGCCGACTACCCCGAGGTGGCGGCGTCGCGCGACGAGGTCGTGGCGGTGCTCGTGAAGGAGGAGAACTCGTTCCGGCGCACGCTCGAGGGCGGTCTCGTGGCTCTCGCGGAGTACCAGGGCGGCACGCTCACGGGCACGGACGTGTTCCGGCTCTCGGACACCCACGGGTTCCCGAAGGAGCTGTCGGTCGAGGAGGCCAGGCGTCTCGGCATCGAGGTGGCCGCCGACTGGGAGGCCGCCTTCGCCGAGGCGCTCGAGGAGCAGCGTGCCCGGTCGCGCGGCGCGACGCGGCTCGGTGCGGCGGGGCTGCCGGGCGGCGCGCACCAGTAGGGGCGCGGGTCTCTAGCCGCCGAGGCTGCCGTCGTCGGTGGCCGACACGTCGGTGCGGTGGAAGTTGAGGTGCGAGCGCGAGGCCGTCGGCCCCCGCTGGCCCTGGTAGCGCGAGAGGTACTCGCTCGAGCCGTAGGGCTTCTCGGTGGGGCTCGAGAGCTGGAAGAAGCAGAGCTGGCCGATCTTCATGCCCGGCCAGAGCTTGATCGGCAGCGTCGCCACGTTCGACAGCTCGAGCGTGACGTGCCCCGAGAAGCCGGGGTCGATGAAGCCGGCGGTCGAGTGGGTGAGGAGCCCGAGCCGGCCGAGCGAGCTCTTGCCCTCGAGCCGGGCGGCGATGTCGTCCGGCAGTCCCACGCGCTCGTAGGTGGCGCCGAGCACGAACTCACCGGGGTGCAGGATGAAGGGCTCGTCGGGCTTCGCCTCGATCAGGCGGGTGAGCTCGGGCTGATCCTCGGCGGGATCGATGAAGGGGTACTTGTGGTTGTCGAACAGCCGGAAGTAGCGGTCGAGCCGCACGTCGACCGACGAGGGCTGCACCATCGCCTCCTCGAACGGCTCGAGGCTGACGCGGTTCTCACGGATCTGGGTGCGGATGTCGCGGTCGGAGAGGAGCACGCAGTCAGTGTAGCGGCGCGTCCACGCGCTATGATGGCTCTCGTCCGCGCTCAGGCCGGACGTCGCGGATGTAGTTCAATGGTAGAACTTCAGCTTCCCAAGCTGATAGCGCGGGTTCGATTCCCGTCATCCGCTCCACGAGACATTCGCCATCGGGTGCTCCAGGGAGCAGGATGTGTTCATGACTCCTCCGAAGAAGCGCTCCGTCGCCCGCACGCTCGGCCGGGTGGGCCTCGGGCTCGCCCTCGTGTTCGCGGGGGTCAGCCACCTCACGTTCGCGCGCGACGACTTCAAGGCGCAGGTGCCCGGGTTCGCGAAGGAGCTCGCACCCAAGGGCGAGGACCAGGTCGTGCTCGCCTCGGGCGTCGCCGAGATCGCCCTCGGGCTGTCGTTCCTCGTGCTGCCGAAGCAGAAGGAGGCCGTGGGGAATGTCGCCGCCGTGTTCTTCAGCGCGATCTTCCCCGGCAACGTCTCGCAGTGGGTGAACCGCCGCAGCGCGTTCGGGCTCGACACCGACGGCAAGCGGTTCGCGCGCCTGTTCTTCCAGCCGGGGCTCGTGGCCCTGGCCCTCTGGTCGACCCGCACTCCGCGATGACCTGGCGCGTCATCCTCGACGTCGACACCGGGGTCGACGACGCGATGGCGATCCTCATGGCGGTCGCGCATCCGGAGATCGAGGTGCTCGGCATCACATGCGTTGAGGGGAATACATCGGTCGACAACGTCGTGGCGAACACGCTGGCCGTGCTCGACGCCGCTGGCGCCCCTGACATTCCGGTCGCTGCGGGGGCCCGCAGGCCGCTGATCGAGCCGTCGCGGCCGTCGCACGTTCATGGCTCAGACGGCATGGGCGATCTCGGGCTCCCCCGCTCGGCCAGGTCCGCCGACCCCCGGCACGCGATCGACCTCCTGCACGACCTGCTGATGCAGAGTGATGCTCCGGTCACGATCATCGCCCTCGCCCCGCAGACGAACCTGGCGCTGCTGCTCCGCCAGCACCCCGAGGTGGCCGACCGCATCGAGCGGATCCTCTTCATGGGCGGCTCCGCGTCCGGCGGCAACGCCACCCCCGTCGCCGAGTTCAACGTCTGGCACGACCCCGAGGCCGCCGCGATCGCTCTCGATGCCGGCGTGCCCGCCTTCATGTACGGGCTCGACGTCTTCAACCAGGTCACCATCGACGAAGCGGATGCGGACGCGCTCCGCGACGGCCCCACCGCCTCCGGCCGGCTCGCGGGGGCGCTGCTGCACTTCCAGATGGCCGACGACCCCGTGAACTCCTCCTACGGAGGGCACATCGGGGATGCCGGAGCAGTGTGCGCCCTCGTCGACCCGGGGGCCCTGCACGTGGAGCGCCTCCCCGTGCGGGTCGAGCTCGCCGGGCACAGCCGCGGTCAGACGGTCGTCGACCGGCGGCAGCGGGCGGGAGAGGACACCGTCCACGGCGACGGACCGGCGGCCGCGCATCCGATCGATGTCGCCCTGGACGTCGACGTGCCCCGCTTCGCCCGGCTCTTCCTCGACACGATCGCCCGACTGCCGTGACCCCCGGCCGCCCCGCGCACCTCCTCCGGCCCCTCCAGGCCCTCGACCCTGAGGAGCAGCGCGCCGAGGCGGAGGGCGGAGGCGTGCCACGGGCCAAGACGATCGGGCCGGGCCTCTGGATGCTGCCGCAGCCCACCGGGCTGGAGCATCCGCCCCGCTTCACGCTGAGCTACCTCCTCGAGGACGAGCGGGGCGGGCTCCACCTCGTCGACCCCGGTGTCGACGACGCCGGCGGCGCCAACCGCGCCCGCCTGAGCGCCCTGCTCACGTGCACCGGGCACTCCGAGGCCGATCTGGCCGGAACGATCGTGACCCACCTCCACGTCGACCACCTCGCCCTCGCCGAGCACCTGCAGCGCGAGCACGGCGTGCCGCTCGCCCTGCACCGGGCCGACCAGGAGGCGGCCAGACGGCTGGCCGAGGCGGAGCCCTCGCGGGCGGCCACGACGAGGGCGCGACTGGGGGAGTGGGGAGTGCCCGACCAGGCGCGACAAGCCCTCGAAGCCGCGGCGGCCGGCATGGCCGACTCCGGCGTGCAGCGCACCCGTGCCGTGAACGCCGACGTGCTGCTCGACGACGACCAGCTGCTCGAGATCCCCGGCCGGGCGCTCCGCGTGCTGCCGACTCCGGGCCACACCCCCGGTCACATCGCCCTCGTCGACACGACCGAGCGGATGCTCTTCACGGGCGACCACCTGCTGCCCACGATGTTCCCCGGGATCGGCCTCGGCGGCCCCACTCCCGACGCGATCGGCGACTACCTGCGCTCCCTCGAGGCACTCGAGCCGTTCGCCAGGGTCGAGACCGCCGACGACCCTGGGTACCAGGTGCTGCCCGGCCACGGCTACCGCTTCACGGGCCTCGCCGAGCGCGTGGACACCACGAGGCGCCACCACCTCCGCCGCTCGCAGGAGGTGGCCGCCGTGCTCGCGCGGGCTCCGGATGCCTCGATCTGGCAGAACGCCGAGCGCATCCACTGGACGGCCGGCTTCGAGAACCTGGCGGGCTTCCACCTGCTCTCGGCGCTCGCCCAGACCGCGATGCACCGCACCCACCTGGCCATCGAGCGGGCGGAGGGGCGCTGATGCCCGAGTTCGTCGACATCCCCTCGCCCGGCTGGCCGCTCGAGTTCGGCCAGGCCGGCCGGCCCGTCGTGGTGATCGTGCACGACGCCTACGGCCGGCTGCCCTACCTCGAGGCCTACGCGCGGGCCCTCGCCGACCAGGGCTTCTTCGTGCAGGTGCCGGATCTCTTCGACGGCCTCGCGACGATCGATCCGGAGGGCGCCGCCGAGCTCGCGACGGGCCTCGACGAGGGCTTCGCCGTGGCGGCGCTCGAGACCGCCCTCGATCTCGGCCGCGCGACCGCCGCGACAGGCCCGGATGCGCCGCGCGCCGGCGTGATCGGCCTCGGGATCGGAGGCCACCTCGCCCTCCGCCTCGCCCAGCAGGGCGCGGTGGATGCGGTCGTGGTCTACTACGCCTCCCTCACCGAGGAGGAGGCCGGCCTCATCCCCTGCCCCGTGCTCGTGCACCGCCCCGACGACCCGCGCTGGCCGCAGGGGCACGACGCCGACGAGTTCCTCAGCCGCCTCAAGGAGCACGGCACCCCCGTGACCCAGCACCGCTACTCCGGCACCACCGAGGGATTCGCGAACGCCACCGTGCAGACGCTGCTCGACCGGAACGCCGCCGCGCTGTCGTTCGCCCGCTCGACCTATTTCCTGCAGGCTCAGCTCCTGGACTAGCGTGTGGTGCCGTGACCACTTTCTCGCCTGACATCGTCGACGCCATCCTCCGCCACATGAACGGCGACCACACCGACGACAACCTGCTCATCGCCCGCGCCTTCGTCGACCCCGCCGCCGAGTCGGCCACAATGACGGGCCTCGACGGCGACGGGGGAGTGTGGGACGTGACGATCGGCGGAGCCGTGCGGAGCGCATCCGTCACCTGGCCCGCCGGCCCCATCACCGAGCGCGGCGAGGTGCGCCGCGAGATCGTGGCGCTCTACGACGGCGCCTGCGCGGCCCTCGGAATCGAGCCCCGGCCGCATTCGTAACAAACTCGTAGGATTTCCGGCGCGTTCCTCCGCTAAAGTTAGGGCACACTAACTTCGTCTCGAGCGTCTTGGACTGATCGTATGGCTGCTGTAATCCCCTTCTCGCAAGCTCTCCGTGAGCGCACCTGGACCGGTCACAGCGACTCCGAGGGTGCGGGCTTCATGACCGACCTGATGAGCGGCAAGGGCACGCGGGACGACTACATCGCGCTCGTGGCCCAGCACTTCTTCATCTACGAGGCCCTCGAGGCCGCGGCCGACCGCATGAAGAACGATCCGGTGGCCGCCGCGTTCATCTCGCCCAAGCTCACGCGCCTCCCCGCCATCGTGGAGGACCTGCGCTTCCTGATCGGCGACGACTGGCGCGACCAGATCACCCCGCTGCCCACCACCGCCCGCTACGTGCAGCGCATCAACGAGGTCGCGGCCACCTGGAACGGCGGTTTCATCGCCCACCACTACACCCGCTACCTCGGCGATCTCTCGGGCGGGCAGATCATCCGCACCCTCATGCAGCGCCAGTTCGGCTTCGAGACCAACGGCGTGGGCTTCTACCTCTTCGGCGACATCGCCAAGCCGAAGGAGTTCAAGGAGACCTACCGCACCCAGCTCGACGCCGTCGACTGGGACGACGCGGAGCGCGACCGCGTGATCGACGAGGTGCTCGTGGCCTACCGCTTCAACACCGAGCTCTTCCTCGACCTCGCCGACGCGAAGGCCGCCCAGGTCGCCTGAGCTGCGCCTCCCACGAGTGGGCATTTTCGGCTCAGGTGGGGCACGATTTCGAGCCGTTTCTGCCCACTCGTGGGAGTCGGTACGCTTCAGGCGAGCTGCGGTGCCACCGCCGGCACGGTGCTCCGTGACCTCGCCCGCGTGACCGCGACGAGCGAGAGCACGAGCCCGATCGCCGCGAACACGAGCAGCACGAGCGCCTCGCGTCCCGCCGTGGCGGGCGATCCGCCGCCGATGAGCGCCTGCATGCCCGCGATGGCATGCGACAGCGGCAGCAGCTCGGCGAGCCCGGTGTAGAGCGGAGAGCTCAGCCCGTTCGGCACGATCACCGCGGCGGCCGCGACCTGCACCACCACGAGCGCGAGCGAGATCAGCCGCCCGGCCTGCCCGAACAGCGCCACGAGCCCCTGGTGCAGCATCACGAAGCTGATCGACATCACGAACGAGAACAGGATGGCTCCGGCCAGGTGGGCGGGCTGGGCGCCCACCGCGAAGAGCACCACGGCCACGACCGCGGCCTGCACGAGCGCGAGCAGCGCCGCGGGCACGAGGGAGCCGATCACCACCCGGAAGGTCGACGCGGTCGACGCGAGGTCGCGGCGCCCGAACGGCGCGAGCAGGAGGTAGATCGCGAACGCGCCGATCCAGAGCGCGAGCGGCACGGCGACGGCGCCGATGGCCGCCGCGGGGGAGGGCGGCGCCTTCAGGTCGCTCTGCTCAGTCACGATCGGCTGGGCGACCACGGTCGAGATGGTGGTCTGCTGATCGGTCGTGTAGCTCGGGATCTGCGCGGCGGCCTCGCCGAGCCCGGTGGCCAGCTCGCCCATCTTGCCGGCGAGCTCCGTCGTGCCGCCCGCGATGCCCGATGCCGCAGTCGAGAGATCGCCGAGGCCCTTGGCGAGGCCTGCCGTGCCGAGCGCCAGCTCGTCGGTGCCGTCGGCGACCGTGGTGAGGGTGGTCGTGAGCAGGGGCAGGTCGGCCGCGAAGGCGGCGCTGCCGGTGCTGACCTGGGCGGAGAACGCCTCGAGTCCCGTGACGCCGAGCGCGTCGAAGCCGAGTCCGAGGGTGACCCCGAAGGAGGCCACGCGGATGCCGGCGGCGGTGTCCTGCAGACCGGCCAGACGCGCCTGGATCTCGTCGGTGGTCAGGTCGGGCACGGCCGCGCTGAGCGCCGCGATGTCGGCCTCGAGATCCTTCTGCCGCTGGTCGATCGCGTAGCTCTCGAGGGTCTCCTCGGCGAGACGGTCCTTCACGAGCGCGATGCCGTCGGTCACCCCGGTCGACCCGGCGGCGATGTAGCCGGCGTAGACCGGCAGATCCTCGGTGCCGACCGCGATCTCGCGCATCCCCACGGCGAGGCCCTGCACGGCCGTGTTCAGGTCGGTGCCGCCCTTCGCCGCGCCGGCGGCACCGGTCGCGAGGTCACCGGTGTAGCCGGCGAGGGTGTTCGCGCCCTGCGCGAGCAGGCCGGCTCCGTCTGCGGCCTGGCCGAGCTGCGTGCTGAGCTCCGTGAAGGCCCCGAGGGTGCCCGTCACGTACTGCTCGGTCGCCTTCGTGGAGAGGGTGGCCTGCAGGTCGGTCGAGAGCGCGCTGGCGAGCAGGCCCGTCACGTAGCTGTTCGCGCCGTTGGTCTGCACGTCGAGCTGCGCCTGCACGGGGTCGCTCGTGGCGGTCGAGACGTAGGCGGCCGAGAAGTCGGCGGGCACCGTGACGACGGCGGCGAACTGCCCCGAGGCGAGGCCGGCCGACGCGGTGTCGGCGTCGGTGACGGTCCAGCTGAAGCCCTGGCCCGAGGTGCCCGCGGTGAGCTCGCTCACGAGGCCCTTGCCGGCGGCCACGGGCGTGCCCGCCTGGTTCGGGTTCGACGGGTCGGCGGGCACGATCGCGCCGTCGTCGAGGTAGACGATGGCGTCGAGGTTCACGACAGCGGCCGGAAGCAGGGGAGCGGCGGCCGCGTCGGAGCCGGCGGCCGGGCCGGGCGTGCCCGTCGACGTCGGCGAGGGCGTGGGCGTGCCGGTCGACGTCGGCGCGGGGAGGGCGCCGGCGGCCGCATTCGCGGAGGGGTCGGAGTGCAGCGCGGTCACGGCGACACCCGCGATGAGCAGCGGCGTCAGCACGGCGAGCACCACGGCCACTCGCCGCGCGAGCGGTGAGAGTGCGCCGCTGTCACCGCGGCGCACGAGGGAGCGGAGGCTCGTCATGCGGTCACCTCTTCTCGGGGGTTCTGGTCGGTGGGCGAGTCGGGGCCCTCCGGATGCTCGGGGCCGGCTGACGACGGAGGCGCCAGGGGAGCGGGCGGTTCCGGCTTCACCGCGGCGAGCGCGATCACGTGCACCGGCCGCGTGCCCGCCTCGAGGCGGGCGCCGTGGTGCGCCACCACGAGGGTGGTCTCGAGCGGGAGCGCCTGGTCGATCACGGCGAGCGCGTGCTGCAGGTGGGCGGTCGGGATGCCCGTGGCATCGACGGCGATCAGCCGCACCCGCGCCGCGCGCCGCCGACCGACAGAGGGGGATCCCGCTCCGGCGGAGGCCGTGGCGACGGCGACCTGGCGGATCCACTCCGCGGCGAGCTCGCGACCCCACAGCTCGCGGAGCTCCTCGCCGACCTCGTGCTCGAGTCGCTCCACCACGCTGAGCGCGCCGGTGGGCAGTCGCCGGAGCGGCACGCGCTCCGGCAGCAGGTCGCCCTCGACGGGCCGCGCCACCAGCACGCTGTGCCGGCGGAGGACGGCCGCGTGCACCGGCAGCGGCCGGTCGAGCACCCGCAGGTGGCCCTCGAGCAGTCGCTGGCGACCGGTGATGGCCGCGGCGACGGCTTCCGGATGCGTGCCGGCGGATCCGGTGACCACCACGAGCGATCCGGTCTCGGCGCGCACCGAGAACGGCGCCACGAGAGCGCCCTCGGCGGCGGCCTCCACCACGGCGCGCTCGGCGGCCACGGCGAACGGCCGCGCATCGCCGGCGCCGGAATCCGCGCTCACGCCTGCGTCATCCGCTGCATCCGGCGCATCCACCGCAGCCGCCCCGCCCACGAGCGGCCGCCAGGCCACCGCGTCAAGCATCTCGCGCACGCCCTCACCCTCGAGGTCGACGTTCGGCAGCACCCGCTCGAGCCCCTTCGGGATGGCCCAGCCCACCCGGCCGAGCAGCATCATGAGCGCGGGGATGAAGGTCATGCGCACGAGGAAGGCGTCGATGAACACGCCGGCCGCGAGCCCGAGGGCGATCGGCTGCAGGATGGCGTTGCCGCCCGGCACGAACGACGCGAAGACCGCGAACATGATGCAGGCCGCCGCGGTCACGACGCGGGCCGCCCCGATGAAGCCGTGCGTGACCGAGTAGCGCGCATCCCCGGTCTTCACGAACTCCTCGCGCATGCGCGAGACGAGGAACACCTGGTAGTCCATGGCGAGGCCGAAGAGCACGGCCATCAGGAGGATGGGGAAGAAGCTGATCACCGGGCCCACCTTCGCCACGCCGAACACGTCGGCGAGCCAGCCCCACTCGAACACCGCGGTGACGATGCCGAACGACGCGGCCACCGAGAGCAGGTAGCCGATGGTGGCCGAGATCGGCACGGCGAGCGAGCGGAACACGATCGTGAGCAGGATGATGCAGAGCCCCACCACGACCACGGCGAACGGCAGCAGGGCGTCGGCGAGCTGCGCGGAGACGTCGATGCCGAGAGCGGTCTGCCCGGTCACCATGTAGGTGAAGTCGTTGGCCTCCTCGAACGCGGGTGCGGCATCCCGGATGGTGTGCACGAGCTGCTCGGTCTGCACGCTGTCGGGCGCGCTCGAGGGGATGATCGAGACGATGGCCATGTCGAGCGTGGGGTTGGGGATGGCCTTGCTCACGCTCGCCACGTCGGCGAGGCCGCTGAACTGGCTCTCGAGGGCGTCGAGGGCGGGGGCGAGGTCGGTGATGGTCGAGATGTCGGCCGTGATGAGCAGGGGCCCGTTGAAGCCGGCCCCGAACCCGTCGGTGAGCTGCTCGTAGCCCTCGCGCGACATCGAGCCCTCGGGGTTGTAGCTCGCGTCGGGGAGGGTGAGCCGGAGCGACGCGGCCGGCAGCGCGACGATCACGAGGCCGACGACCACCACCACGACCGTGATGACGGGCTTCGCGGTGGCGAGCGCCACCCAGCGGGCGCCGAGGGTGCGCTTGGTCGAGGTGGGGTCGCTCGAGGCGAGCTCGCGCCTGGCGGCACGGGAGGTGGGCTTCGGGATGAGCCGGCGCCCGAAGAGACCGAGCACGGCGGGCAGCAGGGTGAGTGCCACGAGCACGGCGATGACGACGGAGATGGCGGCGCCCACCCCCATGACCGTGAGGAACGGGATCTGCACCACCGAGAGCCCGAGCAGGGCGATGATGACGGTGAGGCCCGCGAAGACCACGGCGCTGCCGGCGGTGGCGACGGCTGTGGCCGCCGACTCCTTCGGATCCATGCCGTGGATGAGCTGCGTGCGGTGCCTGGCCACGATGAAGAGCGCGTAGTCGATGCCGACGGCGAGGCCGAGCATGGTGGCGAGCAGGGGAGCGGTCGACGAGATCGAGACGAAGCCCGAGACGATCGTGATGGAGGTCGAGGTCACGGCGACGCCGATGATCGAGGTGACGAGCGGCATGCCGGCCGCCAGCAGCGAGCCGAAGGTGATGAGGAGCACGATGAAGGCCACGATGAGGCCGGCGGCCTCGGTGTAGTCGACGGCCGCCTCCGGGGCGTCGGTGACCCCTGAGAAGTAGACCTCGAGACCGTCGGTGGCGGCGTCGTCGCCGGCCGCGACCACGGCCTCGTTCTGCGCCGCCGTCAGCTCGGTGGAGGCCACGTCGTACTGCACCGTGGCGTAGGCCATCGTGCGGTCGTCGTTGATCTGGGCCGTCGCGTTCGCGGAGAACGGGCTCGTGACGCTCGTGACGTGCTCGAGCGGTGTGAGAGCGGTGACCGCCGCCCCGATCTGATCCTCGAAGTCGTCGACGGTGCTGCCGGCCGGAGGAACGAAGATGACCTTCGCCGAGCCGCCCGACGCCGCGGCGAACCGCTGGTCGAGCATGTCGATGGCCGTCTGCGACTCGGTTCCCGGGATGGCGAACGACGACGACATCGTGCCGCCGAGCGCACCCGCGCCGGTGATGGCGAGGCCGAGCACGACGACCCAGCCCACGATCACGGCGATGCTCCGTCGTGCGGCGAATCGGCCGATGCGGTACAGCAGTGTAGCCATGTCTGTCCCCTCCTCTCGAAGGGTACCGGTCGCCGGAGGCGGCCCGAGGCCCAGGTCACGCCCCCGTTCAGGGGGTCGGAGGGCCCGCCCGCCTCGCCATGAACGACTGCACGGCCGGGTCGACGATGATGTCGGAGGGGCGGAGCGGGCGCGTGAGGTAGAGGCCGTCGAGGGAGGTGAGGCGGGAGAGCGCCACGTAGGTCTGCCCGGGGCTGAACACGCGGCTGCCGAGGTCGACGACCGCCTCGTCGTAGGTCTGGCCCTGCGACTTGTGGATGGTGACGGCCCAGGCCAGGCGCAGCGGGAACTGCGTGAACTCGCCGATCACCTCCTTGGTGAGCTTCTTCGACTCGGCCGAGTAGGAGTAGCGGTGCTTCTCCCAGGCCACCGGGTCGACCTCGTGCACCTCGCCGTCGACCTCCACCCACACCGTCGACGAGATCTTCGTGACCGTGCCGACGGTGCCGTTCACCCAGCGCTGCTCGGCGTCGTTGCGGAGGAACATCACCTGGGCGCCGACCTTCAGCTCGAGCTTCTCGTCGGCCGGATAGGCGCGGCCCCCGAAGTCGCCCGAGATCTCGGCCTTGGCCGACAGCACGCGGCCGGGCAGTCGACCGAGCGCCGACTGGTTGATGCGGTTGACGGAGTCGTTGCGCGTGGCGAGGGTGATGGCGCTCGGGGGAGCGGGCGAGCGCGCACCCGTGCTGTTGAGCACGTCGGCGATCTCCTTGGTGACCATGCCGAAGCGCACGGCGTTGAGCATGAACTTGAACTGGTCGTCGTGCTGGCGGTGGATCTCGGTGAGCTCGACGATCTCGAGCTCCGTCTCCTCCCACACCTTGGCGTCGAAGAACCACATCGAGCGGTAGTGGTCTTTGAAGTAGGCCCGCTCGTCGCTGTCGCCCGGCACGGGTGCCAGCTGGTAAGGATCGCCGAACAGCACCACCTGCACGCCGCCGAAGGCCTCGAGCGGGCGCTGCCTCGCCTGGCGCAGCGATCGGTCGACCGCATCCATGAGGTCGGCGTTGACCATCGACACCTCGTCGATCACGAGCGTGTCGATGGTGTTGAGGAGCTTCTTGACCTCGCGGTTCTGCTCGATGTCGTGATCGGCCACGACCCCGATGGGCAGCTTGAAGAGGGAGTGGATGGTCTGCCCGCCCACGTTGAGCGCCGCGACCCCCGTGGGAGCCGAGATGACGAGCTGCTTCTCGGTGTTCCACGAGAGGTGGTTGAGCAGGGTCGACTTTCCCGTGCCGGCCCGACCGGTGACGAAGACGTGGCTGCGCGTGCCCTCGATGAGGTCGAACACCCGCTGCTGCTCGGCCGAGAGGGTGGGACGTGCCATCAGGCCAATCTACCGCGCCGCCGGGCGGGATCCCGGCCGCCGCCTAAACTGTGCACATGGATCCGGCCGTTGTGGACAAGCGCACAGCGCTGCACCGCTCGATCGTGATCTACACCGGTCTGCTGCTGCTCACGCTGGCCGCGGTGTTCGCCGCCATCGGCATCCTCAACCGCGAGCTCTACAGCGCCTCCTCCTTCGTGCGCATGTACCTCGAGGCCCTGGCCGACCACGACGTCGACGCGGCCCTCGCCACCCCGGGGGTCGATCTCGGCACCGATGACGAGCCGGGCACGGGCTCGGCCTCGCTCGTGGTCCCGGATGCGCTCAGCCGCCTCGAGGCGATCAGCGAGGTCAGCGACACCGAGATCGTGCCCGGCCGGCACCGCATCGTCTACTCCTACACGCTCGCCGCCGGGGGAGACGACGGCAGCGCCGCGGTGAAGGTGCCCGGCCAGACCGAGTTCGACGTGGTGCAGACCGGCACGAGCTGGCTGTTCTTCCCCGAGTGGGAGTTCTCCCGCTCACCCACGGCCCACGCGGGCATCACGGTCTCGCACGCCGCCGACATCCTGGCCGGCACCACGCGGGTGGCCGTGGGGGCGCCCGGGGAGTTCCGGGCGAGCGGAGAGTACGAGCTGCTCGTGCCGAGCCTCACGATGCTCTCGCACCGCTCCACCTACCTCGGTGCCCTGCCCACCCGCCTCACCGCCACCAAGCCCTCCGCGAGTGTGAGCGCGATCGTCGACGTGCAGCCCACCACCACGTTCGTGAGCACGGTGCAGGCGACGGTCGACGAGTTCCTCGACTCCTGCGCCGAGCAGCCGCTGCTCTACCCGCCCGGGTGCCCCTTCGGGCTCGACGTCGACGACCGCATCGCCTCCGAGCCCTCGTGGTCGATCGAGGCCTACCCCGTGCTCACGATCCTCGCCGGCCAGGAGAGCTGGGTCGTGCCCAACGCGGCGGGCGCCGCGCGCGTGAAGGTCGACATCCGCTCGCTCTTCGACGGCACGGTCTCGACGCGCGACGAGCTCGTGGCCTTCGACACGACCTTCTCGCTCTCGATCGACGCCGAGGGCGCGATCGTGTTCGGCCCCCGAGGCTAGCGCGTCCGCTGCACCAGCCGGTGCACGAAGGCGAGCTTCTTCGCCACCGGCGCGACGATCCCGAACGGATAGAGGTCGCGCAGGCCCATCGAACGGTTGACGCGGTTGAACATCAGCGAGAGCCAGCGCCAGTCCGCGAGCACAGCGTCGAAGCCCGCGTGGCGGTACGACACCCGGGGCTCGACGTCGCCGTGGTCGAAGCCGCCGATGCGCTCGGCGCGCAGCACCACACCGGCGTGCGCGGCCGTCGACAGCGTGCCCGTGATGTGCAGGTAGTGCGCGAAGGTCTCGGCGAAGTCCTCCCACGGGTGCATCGTGGCGTAGTCCGAGATGTACTCGCCGATCCAGCCCTCGGGCGCCCCGTCGCGGTAGTGCCGGTCGAGTGCGTCGCTGTAGCTCGCGCGCTCGTCGCCGAAGAGCGCCCGGCACTCGTCCCAGCGCTCGCCCGTGCCGGGGGCCGCCCCCGGCTCGTCGAGCAGGATCGGCTGGAAGTAGTGCCCGATCTCGTGCCGGAAGTGCCCGAGCATGGTGCGGTAGGGCTCGCCGAGCCGCACCCGCAGCGCCTCGCGGTGGGCGTCGAGCGACTCGGCGAGGTCGATCGTGATCACGCCGTCCGCGTGCCCGATGGTCACGGGCTTCCCGCCCACGCTCGACACGAGGTCGAACGCGAGCCCGCCCTCCTTGTCGTAGTAGGGCTCGATCGGCAGGCCGAGATCGATGAGCTGCACGAGCAGCCGCCGCTTGTCGACGGCCGCGGTCGCGAGCTTGCCGAGCGCCACCTCGTCGTCGTCCGGCGGGCGGCGCCGGGTGAGCCGGCAGCTGAGGCACTTCCCGCTCGGCTCATCGGCCTCCGCGAGCCAGTTGCAGCGCCGGGGGCGGTTCACGCACGGCTGCCACGACGCATCCTGGTCGACAGGCCGGAACGAGCCCGACGGCGGGTGGAAGCCGAGCTCGGTGGAGCAGCCGGGGCAGGGGAGCGACTCGAAGAAGACGACCGAGCCGCAGACCGGGCAGTGCGGATCGACTCCCGGATCGGCGGACTCGCTCACGGCCGGCCGTCCCGCCGCGCGAGCTCCTCGAGCATGGCGTTGTACTCGCCGAGCTCGGCCTCGTTCGTTCGGTCGGCCTTCCGGTCGAGCCGCGTGGTCTCCTTCTTGTCGCTGCGCGACCACTGCACGGCCACGATGAGCGCGAGCACGAAGGTCGGGACCTCGCCGATCGACCACGCGATGCCGCCGCCGGCCCGCTGGTCGTCGATCGCGCTCGGCCCCCAGTCGCGACCGGTGGCGCCGTACCAGTCCGAGAGCAGGAGCCCGTCGCCCTCCATGAGCGCGAGCCCGAAGAAGGCGTGGAACGCCATGGTCGCGAGCAGGAGGAGCAGCCGGAACGGGTAGGGCAGCTTGTAGGGCACCGGATCGATGCCGATCAGGGCCTGCACGAACAGGTAGCCCACGATCAGGAAGTGCACGATCATCCACTCGTGCCCGATGTGGTTCTCCATCGCCCAGCGGAAGAGCGGGGTGTAGTAGAAGGCCACGAGGCTCGTGGCGAAGAGCACGCCCGCCACGATGGGGTTCGCCACGACGGTCGCGAACTTCGAGTGCACGCCGATCAGGATCCATTCCCGGAACCCCCGCGTGCCGTCGTCGCGCTTCTTGATGGCGCGGAGGGCGAGGGTCACGGGCCCCGCGGAGACGAGCAGCACCGGGATGGCCATGCTGAGGGTCATGTGCCCGAACATGTGCATGCTGAACAGGTACTTCTCGTAGACGTTCAGGCCGCCGTTGGTCACGTAGAACAGCATCAGGAGCCCGGCCACCCAGAGCACCGAGCGGTACCACGGCCAGCGGTCGCCGCGCCGGTGCAGCCGGATGACGCCGGCCAGGTAGAACACGATCCCGAAGGCGCAGACGAGGATCCAGATGAGGTCGAAGTTCCACTGCGCGAGGAAGGTCGACGCCGTGAGCGCGGGCGGCAGCGGCTCGCCCGTGAGGATCTGCGCGGCCGTCTGCTCGGGCGGCACGGTCTCGGGGATGGGCGTGGCCGTGCGGGCGAGGGCGGCACCGAAGCCTGTGGCGATCCCCATGAAGCCGAGCTCGGCCACCACGAGCCACCAGAAGTGCCGGCGACGACCGGTGCCGGCGAGCTTCCGGATGACGAAGCGGCGGTGCACCGCCCCGAACAGGCCGAGCGCCAGGAGCGCACCGACCTTGACGAGCACGAGCAGGCCGTAGGGGGTGAGCAGGCGGTCGAGCGAGCCGATCCGGAGCTCGGCGCTCACGTAGCCGGATGCCGCCACCACGATGAAGCAGACGAGCGCCACCGACGAGTAGCGGCTCACGACCGTCACGAGGCGGGGGGTGTCGAGCCCGCGGCTGAGCAGCGCGATCACGAGCAGGCCGCCGAGCCAGGCGGCGGCGAACACGAGGTGGAGGCCGAGCGCCGCGACGGCCGCGTCGTGGCCGTCGGTGCCGGCGGCGTGCCCCTGCTGCGCCATCGGCACGAGCGCGACCACCGCGAGCACCCCCACGAACAGCAGCGCGGTGAGGTTCCGCACAGCGAAGCACAGCACGGTCACGACCGCGCCGATGAGGGTCGTGACGAGCCAGGCCTGGCCGAGCTCGATCTGGGTGAGGAACTGCCCGAGCCCCTGGCTGAACGAGTCGTCGAAGCTCAGGGCCCTGGCGGTCACGCTGAGGTAGCTGAAGAAGCCGGTGAGCGCCGAGGCGATCGTGAAGAGGGCAGCGGATGCCGCGGCGACGTCGAGGGAGCGGGTGAACGACGGGCTCTCGGGCGCGATCGCGAAGAGCGCGAGCCCGATGGCGCCGATCATGCCGGCGGCCGAGAGGTTGACGAGGAGCTTCGCGATCGGGAGCCCGTAGCGCACGACCTCGCCCGGGTCCTCGAGCAGCTGCGGGGCGGCGCCGCCGCCGATGGCGAGGCCGGTCAGCAGTGCCACGAAGGCGACCACGACGAGCGTGGCCGGCCCGGCGATGCGTACGACTCTCAGCACCTCACTACTGTACGCGGCGCATCCTGAGCACTCGCACGGTGGAGAGGCCCCCGGGAACGACGAAGGCGCCGACCGGAGTCGACGCCTTCGTGTGTGTGCAGCCCGAGTTACTTGGCGGCGGCCTTCAGCTTGGAGCCGGCCGAGATCTTGACCGAGTGACCGGCGGGGATCTCGATGGTGGCACCGGTCTGCGGGTTGCGGCCCGTGCGAGCGGCACGCGAGGTGCGCTCGACGGCGAGCCAGCCCGGGATGGTGACCTTGGTGCCGGAGGCGACCGAGTCGGCCAGCGTCGAGAAGAGAGCGTCGAGGACCTCGTTGACGGAAGCCTGCGTCTGGCCGGAAGCGGCGGCGACGGCTGCGACGAGCTCGGTCTTGTTGAGTGACTTGTCAGCCATTAAGTGTCCTCCTCGGACATTTTCGCTGCGGGTGCAGCTGTTTACATGGAACGGACCCGGCCTCGCGGGCCAGTTCGGTTGGTCTGTTCGACCGGGGGTAATTTACCAGCTGGACTTCGTGATGCCCGGCAATTCGCCCCGGTGAGCCATGTCGCGGAAACGCACACGGCTGATTCCGAACTTGGTGAGGACACCGCGGGGGCGGCCGTCGACGGCGTCGCGGCTGCGCACGCGGATCGGCGAGGCGTTGCGGGGGAGCTTCTGCAGACCGAGGCGAGCGGCTTCGCGCTCCTCGTCGGTCGACGTGGGGCTCACGAGGGCCTTCTTCAGCTCGAGGCGCTTCGCGGCGTACCGCTCCACGATGACCTTGCGCTGCTCGTTGCGGGCGATCTTGCTCTTCTTAGCCATGTGTTTACCGCTCCTCTCGGAAGTCGACGTGCTTGCGGATGACCGGGTCGTACTTCTTCAGCACGAGGCGGTCGGGGTTGTTGCGACGGTTCTTCTTGGTCACGTAGGTGTAACCGGTGCCCGCCGTCGAGCGGAGCTTGATGATGGGACGGACGTCCTGCTGCTTTGCCATTAGAGCTTGATCCCCCGAGCCTGGATGTCCTTGACCACGGACTCGATGCCGCGGGCGTCGATGACCTTGATGCCCTTGGCGCTCAGCGTCAGGGTCACGTTACGGCGGAGCGACGGCACGTAGTACGTCTTCTTCTGCACGTTCGGGTCGAAGCGCCGCTTGGTGCGACGGTGCGAGTGCGAGATGTTGTGACCGAAGCCGGGAACGGCTCCAGTCACCTGGCACACTGCTGCCATTGTTTCCTCCGTTGGTTACCGTGAAGCGAGTGCTTCACCCAAGATGACTTGTCGACAGGTCGTGCCATGCTCTTTCGAGCACCGTGCGCGACCCGCAATGGGCGGAGGATTCCACCCAACTTGTGAAGCTTACACCATCAGGCGTGCGTGGGCGGAACGCAGGCCGAGCAGAAGCCGAAGATGTCGACGACGTGCTCGGGCCGGCTGAAGCCGTGCTGCTGCGCGGTGCGGCGCGCCCACTCCTCGACCTCGTCGGCCTCGATCTCGACGGTGAGACCGCAGCTGCGGCAGATCAGGTGGTGGTGGTGCTCGAGCGAGCAGGCGCGGTAGAGCGATTCGCCCTCGGGCGACTGCAGCGAGTCGGCCTCGCCCTCCTGGGCCAGGTCGGCGAGTGCGCGGTAGACGGTGGCGAGCCCGATGTGCGAGCCCGAGTTCTTCAGCGAGGAGTGCAGTCCCTGCGCGCTCACGAAGCCCATCTGGGTGCCGAGCGCCGAGCGCACGGCCTCCCGCTGCCAGGTGTTGCGCTTCACGACCGCACCGCCTCTTCCGTTCCCGCCGACGACGTTCCGGCCGGCCGCTTCCACCGTAGCCGCTGAAGCCGGGAGATCCCCAGGGCCAGCACGAAGAACAGCGCGGCTGTGAGCGAAATCGAGGCTCCGGCCGCCACCCCGAGGCCGCGGGACGCCACGACCCCGATCACGCCCGAGAGGGCACCGATCACCGGCGCGAGCACGAAGATCTGCGTGGTGGTGCGCGCGAGCAGGCGGGCCGCGGCGGCGGGCGCGGCCACGAGCGCGAGGGCGAGGATGGCGCCGACCGCCGGCATGGCCGTGACGACCGTGATCACCACGAGGGCGAGCGTGATCGCCTCGACCACCCACTCCCGGTAGCCCGCGGCCCGGAAGCCCGCCGGGTCGAGCGTGGAGAACAGGATCTCCTTGCCGGTGAGCAGCAGCGTCACGGTCGCGACCACGAGCACCGTGGCCGTGGCCGCGAGGTCGGCGTCGGTGGCGTTGAGGATCGAGCCGATGAGGTAGCTGTCGACGTGGATGGGCAGGTCGGGGAAGAACGCCTGCAGGAACACCCCGAGGGCGAACCCGGCGGTGAGCACGACTCCGGATGCGACCTGCGAGCCCTGCCGGCGCACCCGGCCGAGCAGGGTCATCGCCATGATCAGCACGACGCTCGAGGCGAAGGCGCCGAGCATGACGTTGACGCCGAGGGCCGCCGCGAGCACGGCGCCCGGGAAGGTGGCGTGGGTGAGCGCCTGGGTGAAGAAGGCGCGGCGGCGGAGCACCACGACGGTGCCGACGAGGCCGCAGACCACGCCCAGCAGGATCGCGATCACGAGGGCGCGCTCGTAGTAGCCCATCAGCGCACCCGCCCGGCTCGGGGGTGGTCGTGGTCCATGCGCGGCACTCCGCCACCGGCGCGCGCCCGCCGGAGCGCATCCGCCGCCACCCGCACCACGAGCACCACGAGGTAGCCCGCGACCACCACGAGCACGACCGTGGCCCCGCTCGGCGCCGGGATGCCCGCCCCCACCGAGAGCGCGAAGGCCACCGAGAGCCCGAGCCACCCCGCGAGCGCCGCGAACGCGCCGGCGATGGCGAAGATCAGCCCGATCCGACCGGCCACGAGCCGGCCCACCGCACCCGGCACGATGAGCACCGCGAGCACGAGCAGGTTGCCCACGGCGTTGGAGGCCGCCACCACCACGAGCGCGATGGCCACGTTGAGCACGAGGTCGAGGCCGAGCACCCGGTAGCCCGCGGCGGCGGCTCCGGTGACGTCGAAGGCGCGGTAGACCTGGCCCTTGAGGGTGACGAGCACGAGCACGAGGGCGATGGCGGAGACGATGACGGTCTGCACGAGATCCGCGTCGGTCACCGTGAGCAGGCGGC
Source organism: Herbiconiux sp. (assembly GCF_023264895.1). Classification (GTDB taxonomy): domain Bacteria; phylum Actinomycetota; class Actinomycetes; order Actinomycetales; family Microbacteriaceae; genus Herbiconiux. The sequence goes on from NZ_JAHFUY010000078.1 coordinate 22,151, forward strand.
CGAAGAGCAGCTGGTCGAGCTGCCCCACGTAGTCGCTCTGGGTGGAGACGACGATGATGCCGATCGAGAACATGCCGGTGAGCACGATGGCGGTGGGAGCATCCGACGACCCGGCCCGGCGGCTCACGAGCGTGAGCACCACGGCGGCGATCACCGCGGCCACGACGGCTCCGGCGTAGAGGCCCTCCCGGCCCGAGACGACGTAGCCGATCACGAGGCCGGGGAACACCGCGTGCACGAGCCCGTCGCTCACGAACTCGAGCGCGC
>NZ_JAHFUY010000151.1 GCF_023264895.1 Herbiconiux sp.
TGCGGTCCGCCGCACACCGCGCAGTGCGCCGTGACCACCAGGTCGGCCGGATGCACGGGGTCGCCGCCCCGGGCGAGCGCGTGCTCCGTGACGAGCTCGGCGGCGAGCACGCGGAGGGCCGCGCGGCCGACCACGAAGCGGGTGGCGGCCGCGTCGTCCGTGGTGGCCGCGCGGCGCATCCGCTCGTCGTCGCCGAGGAAGGGGACGAGGGCTTCGACGTCGGCCGGGCCCGTGCCGGCCGGCAGCGGGGTCCAGCGCACGTGCACCCGGGGGGTCATCGGGCCGGCCGCTCCTCGCCGCGCTCGTAGATGTCGGCGGCCGAGCCGACGATCTTCGTGTCGGTCTCGCCGACGACCTCCACGTCCTTGTCGTCGTAGTCGAAGCGGTTGAGCACGAAGCGCATGGCCTCGAGGCGGGCGCGCTTCTTGTCGTTCGACTTCACGACCGTCCAGGGGGCGTCGGCGGTGTCGGTGGCCGCGAACATGGCCTCCTTGGCCCGGGTGTAGCGGTTCCACTTGTCGAGCGACTCGAGATCCATGGGCGAGAGCTTCCACTGGCGCACCGGGTCGACCATGCGGATGGCGAAGCGCGTGCGCTGCTCCTCGGCCGAGACCGAGAACCAGAACTTCACGAGGTCGATGCCGTCGCCCGCGAGCATCGACTCGAACAGCGGCACCTGCCGGATGAACTCGTCGTACTGCGCATCGGTGCAGAAGCCCATGACGCGCTCGACGCCCGCCCGGTTGTACCAGGAGCGGTCGAACAGCACCATCTCGCCGGCCGCCGGGAGGTGGGCGACGTAGCGCTGGAAGTACCACTCCGTCGACTCGCGCTCGGTGGGCTTCTCGAGGGCCACCACGCGGGCGCCGCGGGGGTTGAGGTGCTCGGTGAAGCGCTTGATCGTGCCGCCCTTGCCGGCGGCGTCGCGGCCCTCGAAGACCACGACGAGGCGGCGGCCTCCGCGCTTGATCCAGTTCTGGAGCTTCAGGAGCTCGATCTGCAGCAGCCGCTTGGAGGCCTCGTACTCGGTGCGGCTCATCCGCTCGTCGTAGGGGTAGCCCTCGCGCCAGGTGTCGACGAGGCTGCCGTCGGTGCGCACGAGCACGGGGTCGTCATCGTCGTCGTCGAGCACCGTGAAGCCGAGGAGGTCGTCGAGCTCTGCCGGAACGGGCCGGCCGCTGAAGAGGGTCGTCACGTCGGCCACGGTAGCGGCGGGAGGTTAACGGCGGGTGCCGCGGGCGGGCGGGAGGGGTGCCCGGGTGCGGAGGCCGGCGCGGCGGCCCCACCAGATGCTGAAGAAGGCCGCGCCGAGCACGAGGGCCATCGGCAGGAGCATGAACGGGCCCGCGGTGCCGGCGTCGCGCTCGAAGACCTGATCCGTCTGGTTCATGAGGGCGGTGGGGAGCAGCAGCAGGAGGTTGTTCACGGCGTGCACGAGCGCGGGCGCCTCGAGACCGCCGGTGCCGCGGGCGGCGATCGAGGCGGCGGCGCCGAAGACGAAGTAGTAGGCGATGAGCCAGGGGTCGCCCGCCACGTGGGCGAGCGAGAACAGGCCGCCCGAGATGAGCGTGCCCACCACGAAGGCCGCGATCGGGTTGCGGAACCAGGAGCCGACCGAGCGCTGGATGAGACCGCGGGCGCCGTACTCCTCACCGGCCGACTGCAGCGGGGTCGTGAAGACGACGACGAGCACCATGGCGATGACCGTGCCCGTGAGTGCGATCGGCTCGATCGGGCCGAGGGCGACGGAGATGCCCACGTAGACGATCCAGACGGGCACGATCACGAGGGCCAGGCGGCCGAACCAGCGCCAGCGGAAGCCGCCCTCGACCGAGCTCAGCCAGCGCGGGCGCACGCCGAAGAGGGCCCACTGGATGAGCATGGAGAGCGGCCAGAGGCTCGCGAGCGCGAGGTTGTTCGAGAGCATCAGCGCGGGGGTGAGCTGGGTGAGGGCGGCGCCTGTGGTGAGCTCGTCGACGGTGTAGCTGCCGACGGCGAGGTCGATCAGCATGGCGACGAGGCCGAAGACGATCGAGGCCAGGAAGTAGGCGGCCACGAGGAGCACGATCGAGACCGCGCCGCGCCACCAGGCGGGTGCGGCGCGCAGCGCGTGGTCGTAGGCGAACTCGGCGCCCGTGGCGGGCCCCGCCGTGGAGGCGTCCGAAGTCGCCGCGGCATCGACGGCGGTCGTGGCGACGGCGCCCGGGGTCGTCGCTGCGGCAGCCCCGGGTGCGGTGGGGGGCCAGGGCGGGGTCGTGGGTGACGTGTCGCTCATGCCTCCAGGCTAGGCGCGCCCGTCCCCCTCCGCCTCCGCCTCCGCCCCGCGATGGAGCCCCCTCCGCCGCGTGACGGGCCCGCCGCTCCGCCGACTTGACACAAGATGTGCCAAGTCGGCGGTTTTGGGCGCGACTTCTGTCAAGTGGATGCCTCCACCTCGGCGGTAAGGTCGGCCCGCTTCGCCGACTTGACACAAGATGTGCCAAGTCGGCGGTTTTGGGCGCGACTTCTGTCAAGTCGCGGGTTGGCGCTAGGGCGTGGGGGGTGCGGCCGGGTCGAGGACCGCGCGGGCGAAGGCCGCCACGCGGCTGCGGAGGCTCGCGATGCGGTCGGTGCGGGCTGCCTCCACGTCGAAACCTACGTAGGCGGTGGCGGGGAGCTTCCGCACGTTGGTCGAGCACTCGAAGCGCGAGCACACGAGGCTCGCGATCGTGTTGCCGTTCCGCCCGGCGGGGCCGGCACGGCGCGCGCTGAAGAGCACGACGTCGTTGGGCAGCTGCACGTCCTGGCACAGGGAGCACTGGGCGCGCGTGCGGGGGCTCGCCTCGGCCTGCTTGAGCATGATGCCGATGAGCCCGGGCACGCCGGCGCTCCCGGGCACGCTGCCGCTCCCGGACGAGCCGGGGCCGTCACCAGCGGCGGCGTCCGGCCCGGCCGGAACCACGGCGTAGGCACGTCGCGCGATCCTGCGGTCGCGCCAGCCGAGATAGTCGAGGCGACTGAAGTCGAGGGTGTCGAAGTCGTCCGGCAGGGTGAGGTCGCTGAGCTCCTTGCGCGAGGTGTTCACGAAGGAGGCGCGGAGGGTCTTCTCGTCGAGGGGTTGCATGGGTGTCCGATCGGTCGTGCCCGTGCGGCGCCGCGTCGGCGGGGCCACGGGCGAAAAGTTAAGGGGATGCGGGGGAGGGGAGGGCTCTACCTGCCACCGGCGGAAGCGCCGCCGGTGACCTCCTGACGCCCCGAGGGCACTGCATCCGATCGAAGACTCACCCCTCCACGATACGTCCGATGACGGCGGGAGCGCATCCCGAGGGCATCGGGCCGTACGGTGTGGTCATGAGTGATGAGACGGCATCCGGATCGGCATCGACCGCGGCACCCCGCGTGAAGCAGCTGCGGCTGGTGGTGGAGGCGGAGGACTTCGAGGCGGCGCTCGCGTTCTACCGCGACGTGCTGGGGCTCGAGCCGCAGGCCGCGTTCGAGGGCGAGGGCGGGGCGCAGGTCGCGATCCTGCACGCGGGCGCCGCGACGCTCGAGCTCGCGAACCCGGCGCAGGTGCGCATGATCGACGGGATCGAGACCGAGGGCGGCCGGAGCGACCGGCTGCGCGTGGCGTTCGAGGTCGACGACACGGCGGAGGCGACCGAGCGGCTCGTGGCCGGCGGCGCGGAGCTCGAGGCGGAGCCGCGCGAGACGCCGTGGCGCTCGCTCAACGCCCGGCTGCGCGGGCCGGCGGGGCTGCAGGTCAGCCTCTTCCAGGAGCTCGAGCCGCTCGAAGAGCGCGCCGCCCGCGATGGCTTCCAGGGTTCGACTGACTAGCGAGTGGACTGTGTGATGAGTTACTAAAGATCTGCGTGGCACCGACCCCGTATATCGAGTCGGTGCCACGCAGATGTTTAATAACTCGTCAGCGAGCTCAGCCGAGGGGTGTCGCGAGGGCGAGCGGGACCTCGTAGCGGGCGGTGCCGACGGTGAAGGCGGCGGTTCCCGTGGGGTCGCCCGCCGCACCCGTGGTGCGCGGCTCGAGCCGGACCTCGGTCGTGATGGGGGTGTCGCCGAAGACCACCGCGGAGAGGTCGGCGGTCGCCACAGCGTCGGCGGACTCCGGGGAATCGGCGCCGGGGGAAGCTGTGTCGGAAGAAGCGGTGCCGGGGGAAGCGGTGCCGGTCGCAGCGAGGCCGTAGCTCCCGAACGACTGCCCCGCGGTCGCGAGCCGCACCTCGCGGAGGCCCGCCTGGGCCGACGCGAGCAGCGCCCGCGTGGTCGCGAAGCGCGCGTCGATCGACTCCGTGCCGAGCACGACCGCGATGAGCGTGACCGGCGACGAGCCCACCGTCACGACCGCCGAGGTCAGCAGCGTGGCGCCGGCGTAGGTGGTCGAGCCTGTCTTGAGGCCGTCGACACCACCCTCGCCGAGCAGCACGTTCTGGTTCACGATGGTGCCGAGGTCGGGCTGGTCGTAGGAGGCGAGCCCCGCGATGGCCGCGAGCGCCGGATCGGCGTGCGCGAGCGCACCCACCCGCAGCAGGTCCGCCGTGGTGCTCGCGCTGCCCGGGTCGAGCCCGCTCGCGTCGGCGAGGGTCGTGCCCGTCAGCCCCTGCTCGGCGAGCCAGGCGCGCGCCGCCTCGAGGTAGGCATCGGTCGATCCGAAGGCCCACGAGGCCGCCGTCTCGGCGTAGTTGTTGGCGCTCGTGAGCAGCGTGATCGCGAGCGCGTCGTGCAGAGTGACCTGCTGCCCCTCGAACATCGGCTCCACGAACTGGCCGGTGGCCTCGATGGCCTCGGTGCGCTCGAGGTCGGCGGCTCCGAGGGTGATGGTGGGCCCGGGGTCACCTGGGCCGGCGAGCGGATGCGCGTCGAGCACCACGAGCGACGTGATGACCTTCGTGATGCTCGCGATGGGCACCGTCCCCGTCTCGCCGCCCTGCCCGAGCACCTCCACCGAGCCGTCGGCGGATGCGATCCCGACCGCGCCCGCTCCGACCGCGGGGAACTCGAGCGCCGCGGCGGGGCCGGGATCGATGGAGGGAGCCGTCGGGGTGGCCACCGCCGGCGGCGCCGCGGTCGTCGCGGCGGGCTCGGGTGCTCCCGCCACGCAGCCGCTCAGCCCCGCCGCGAGAATCGCTCCGGCCGCCAGCAGCACCGCGCCGCGGCGAGCCCCCGGGCGAACACCCCGGCGACCAGGCCGGCGGGCGGAGCGGACACGAGCGGAGGCGAAGCGGTCGAGCGAGGGCATCCGGCGAGTCTAGACACGTCGCTCTGGGAGAACCGCGTG
>NZ_JAHFUY010000079.1 GCF_023264895.1 Herbiconiux sp.
GGGTCGGGGGTCGTGGTGGGGTCGGGGGTCGTGTGGGTGTCGGGGGTCGTGGTGGTTGCGAGATCCGGGGCCAGCGTCAGCGAGTCCAGCGTGGAGCGGAGGCTCCGGTGCAGGTGCACCCGGGTGGCGTCGGCAGCCAGTCGGGCGTCGCCGTCGATGATCGCGTCGACGATCAGCAGGTGCTCGCGAGCGGCCTCGAGCAGGCGCGCGGGATTGTCGCGGGAGAGGCGGCGGATGCGGGCGAGGTGCGTGCGCACGCCCGTGAGCGCCTGCACGAGGAACGGATTGCGCACCGCGACGTCGACGGCGTCGTCGAAGCGGGCCACGAGCTCGTAGTAGGAACGGTGGGCCGGATCGGGGTCGGCCAGCAGGGCGGGCACCTCGCGCAGCTCGTCCTGCAGGGCGAGGAACGGTGCCGGATCACGGCGCTCGGCGGCGAGCGAGGAGGCCTGGGCCTCGAGGGCCTGGCGGAGCTCGAACAGCTCGACGACGTTCTCGGCCGACACGGCCGTGACCACGAGACCGCGACCACCGAGAGGCTCGACGAGGCCGTCGGCCACGAGTCGGGCCAGGGCCTCCCGCACGGGGGTGCGCGAGATGCCGAGCCGCTGCGAGAGCTCGACCTCGGCCAGCACGGCCCCGGGAGAAAGCTGCCAGGCGATGATCTCACCGCGGAGGGCGGCGTAGGCGGTGTCGCTCGCCCGTGCCATCATCGTATCCGCTCTGTATACATTGAGGTCAGGTTAGCTCGGATGCGCTCGCGGATCAAGCTTCAGTGCGCCGTTCTGTATACAAAAGCACGCTACGTGCGTCTGACCGGGATCGGCACATCGACCCCACCCTCGGGCGTCAGGCGCTCCCCCATGCGCACCACCGAGGGCGAGCCGGCGAAGCCTCCGGCGAAGAGCGCCTCGCCCTGCCGGAAGAGTGGTGCGCGCTCGAGCAGTTCGGGCGGTGCGTAGCCGAAGACCTTCGCGAGCTCGTCCAGATCGACCGGCGAGCTCATCTTCATGAGGGCGAGGTTGTCGCACTGCGACAGGATCGACGGGTGCACGCGCGACGGGCGCTGGGTCGACAGCAGCAGCCAGAGGCCGAACTTGCGGCCCTCCGCGGCGATCTGCACGAGGCGGTCGCGCACGGCGGCTCCGAGCGGCGAGTCCTGCTCGGGAGCGCAGAGGTTGTGCGCCTCGTCGATCACGATCAGCAGGGGGCGGCGCTCCTCGCGACGCTGCCAGACGTGCTCGAGCACGGCGAGCGCCACCACGAGGTATTCGTCGGGATGCGCGAAGCCGCCGATGTCGAGCACGGTCGCGTCGGGGCGCTCGGGGGCGGCGAGGAGGTCGGTGACCGCCTCGTCCTCACCGGCCCAGACCTCCCAGTCCATGATCTGGAGGTTCTCGATCCGGAGGGCGAGATCGCGGGCGGCGGGGTTCTCGCTGTCCTGCAGGTGGGCGGCGATCTCGTAGGCGTCCGAGCTCGAGAGCTCGCCCTCGAGGCGCAGGAGCGCGTTGTACTCGAGGCGGTCGCGGAGCGGATCGATGCCGAGCACGGCGGCCTTCGAGCGGGTGGAGAGCTCGACGAAGCGGGCGCGGAGGGGTGTGGTGGAGGGCGCTGGGGTGCCGGCCGCGTGGGTGCTGGCCGTGGGGGTGCTGGTCGCAGGTGTGCCGGTCGCAGGAGTGCTGGTCGCGGGGGCGCTGATCGCAGGCGCACCATCCCAGGGCGTGGGGCGGAGGATGCGGATGTCGCGCGCCGCCAGCGCACCGCGCTCCGCGTCGCGCCCGGGCGTATCCGGAGCCGCGGTGCGGAGCTCGGCCAGGCGCACGAAGTCGGCGTTGGGGTCGAACACGAGCATCGGCAGCTCGGTCTCGATGAGCAGCTGCTCGAGCACGACGCCGAGGGCATAGGTCTTGCCCGATCCGCTCTGGCCGCACCAGAACGTGTGCCGGTTGAACTTGGCGGCCAGCAGCTCGGCGGGGTCGGTGCCTTCGCCGCTCTGCAGCGTGCCGATGCGGAGCGAGCCTCGCGTCGCATCCGGATGTGCCGTGCTCATGCCGCCTCCTCGTCTGCCGGCGTCGCCGGGTGTCGCCGGTGCTCCGATGGTAGCGCCGTGGGCGCATCCGCTCACCTGGCATTCACGGGTCCGGGATCGGTGAGCCCTCCCGCAGGAGTAGGTTCGCGGTCATGACGTTCAACCGCGGCTCCAAGATCGACTCGGGCAAGGTCTCGAAAAGGGGGCGGAACGCCGCCATCGGTGGCGGCAGCGCCGTGGTCGTGGTGGGGCTCGTGCTGCTGTCGCAGCTCGTGGGGGTCGACCTGTCGGGCTTCGCCGGTCTGCTCGGCGGCGGAGGCGGTGGCCAGAGCTCGCAGTCGGAGGAGGCGCTCGACTGCCAGACGGGTGAGGACGCGAACGAGAACGTGGAGTGCCTCATGGTGGGCGCAGCCACCTCGCTCGACGTCTACTGGGCCGAGGAGGCACCGAAGCTCGGTCTCTCGTATCGCTCGCCCACCGACTTCGTGCTGTTCCCGCAGTCGACGGGCACCGGCTGCGGCCAGGCCTCGAGCGCGACCGGCCCCTTCTACTGCCCCTTGGACGAGACCATCTACCTCGACACCTCCTTCTTCGACGAGCTGCGCTCCCGCTTCGGTGCGAGCGGCGGCACGCTCTCGGAGATGTACGTGGTGGCGCACGAGTGGGGTCACCACATCCAGCAGCTCTCCGGGGTGCTCGGCTCGATCGACCACTCCGACACGGGGCCCGACTCGGACTCGGTGCGCACCGAGCTGCAGGCCGACTGCTTCGCGGGAGCGTGGGTGGGGGCGGCGTCGACGATCGAGGACGAGAACGGCGTCGTGTTCCTCGAACCTGTCTCGCAGGCGCAGATCGCCGATGCTCTCAGCGCCGCGTCGGCGATCGGTGACGACCGCATCCAGGCGCAGTCGGGCAGCGTGAATCCGGAGTCGTGGACCCACGGATCGAGCGAGTCGCGGCAGCGATGGTTCGAGACGGGCCTCGCGTCGGGCGCGGGGGCGTGCGACACGTTCGCGGTGGCCGGCTCGGAGCTGTAGGGGCAGCCGGGCCGCAGGGCCTCGCCGGGCGGCCCGGCGACGCGGCGGGTGTCAAGCCCCGTCCCGGATCCGGGGAGCCGGTGCTCAGTGGATGCATGAGCGAGACAGACAGCAGCGCATCCGGCCCCGGATCATCCGCGACCGATTCACCCCGCACCGTGTCCGACGCCATCGTCGAGCGGCTCGGCCGCTGGGGCGTCGACCGCATCTTCGGCTACAGCGGAGACGGTGTGAACGGCTTCATCGAGGCGCTCGCGCGAGCGGGCTCCCCGGAGTTCGTGCAGGCCCGTCACGAGGAGGCCGCGGCCTTCATGGCGGTCGGGCACGCCAAGTACACGGGGCGGGTGGGGGTGGTGACCTCGACGCAGGGGCCGGGTGCCATCCACCTGCTCAACGGGCTCTACGACGCGAAGCTCGACCACGTGCCGGTCGTCGCCGTGATCGGGCAGCAGAACCGCTCCGTGCTCGGCTCGGGCTACATGCAGGAGGTGAACCTGCGGGTGCTCTTCGCCGACGTCGCCGCCGAGTTCCTGCAGGAGGTGCAGACGCCCGAGCAGATCCCGCTCGTCATCGACCGAGCTTTCCGGGCTGCGCTGGCCACCCGCTCGCCCGCCGTGGTCATCGTGCCGCACGACGTGCAGAAGGCCGAGGTGCCCGAGCTCCCCCACGAGCACGGCATCGTGCAGACGGCCGCAGAGTACCGGCAGGCGGTCGTGGTTCCCGCGAGCGACGACCTCGACGACGCCGCCGCCCTGCTGGCCGCGTGCGAGCGACCCGTCGTGTTCGTGGGCCAGGGTGCTCGTCGGGCCCGCGCCGAGGTGGTCGCGGTGGCCGAGCGGCTGGGTGCCGGCATCGTCACGAGCCTCCTCGGCAAGCCCTACGCCGACGAGCGGCTGCCGTTCGTGGCCGGCACCATGGGGCATCTGGGCACCACCGCGAGCGCGGCGCTGCTGGCCGAGTGCGACGGACTGCTCATCGTGGGGTCCCACGATCCGTGGACCGAGTTCTATCCGGAGGCGGGGCAGGCCAGGGCGGTGCAGATCGACCTCGACGGCCGGGTGATCGGTGACCGCTACCCGATCGAGGTCGGTCTCGTCGGCGATGCGGGGCCGACGCTCTCGGCGCTGCTCGACCGGCTTCCGGATGCGCCGCGCACCGCCTGGCGCAGCAGGGTCGAAGCGGCCGTGAGCGACTGGGAGCGCATCAGTGCGGCCCGGGCCGGGGTCGCTGCCCTGCCGATCAATCCGGAGGCCGCCCTCCGGGCGCTGGATCCGCTGCTGCCCGGTGATGCCGCGATCGCGCTCGACGTCGGCAGCGTCGTCTACTGGTACGCGCGGCAGCTGCACCTGCCCGAGGGGGTCTCGGCGCACGTCTCCGGCACGCTGGCGTCGATGGGCTGCGGTGTGCCCTACGGGTTCGCGGCGAAGCTCGCCGATCCGGAGCGGCCCGTGATCGTGCTGGCGGGCGATGGCGGGATGCAGATGCTCGGCAACGCGGAGCTCGTGACGGTGAGCCGGGAGTGGACGGAGTGGGCGGATCCGCGTTTCATCGTGTGCGTGCTGAACAACGGCGATCTCGCCGAGGTCACGTGGGAGCAGCGCGAGATGGAGGGTGCGCCGCGGTTCGACCGGAGTCAGGCGCTGCCGCGGTTCCCGTTCGCGGGCTACGCCGAGCTGCTCGGCCTGAAGGGGCTGCGGGTCGACGACCCGCGCGAGCTCGCTGGGGCCTGGAAGGCGGCGCTCGAGGCCGATCGCCCGGTGGTGCTCGAGATCATGACGGATGCGTCGGTGCCGCTCCTGGCGCCGTTCCCGCAGGGCGAGTCGAAGCTCGCGAGCATGCGGTCGGGGCTCGAGGCCGAGGGGGCGAGCGGGGAGCGGGCCCGGGTGCTGCTGGAGGAGTACGTGTCGCACGAGGCGGGGAGGGCGGGACGCTGACGCTGACGCTCGGGGCGGTCAGGTGCGGCGCCGGATCCGCGCTCGGGCTGGGTGCCGCGTTCGGGCGGGGTGCCGCGTTCGGGCTGGGTGCCGCGTCTCAGGCGTGCTCGGTCGACCGGGCGGGCTGCGGCTCGTCATCGGCGAGCGGTGCGATCGCGACCGGCACGTCGACCTGCAGCGGGACGCCGTCGATCAGCGAAGCCCACGGCTGCGCGCCCGGATCCCCACCGTGCCGGCAGACGCAGCTCCACGACCACGGTGTGGCCGAGGAACTCGACGACGGCGTCGGGGTGCTCGGTGGCGCGGCCGTCGGCCATGGTGCGCACCGTGCAGGATCCGGGGACGAAGCGAACCACGAGGGCGAGGATGCTTCCGGTGCGGCTCTCGAGCAGGTCGACGCCGAGCACGATCGGGCCCACGTAGGCGGCCGGTGCGATCTCGGAGACGTGGAAGCACACGCGTTCGTGGCTGCTCGTGCGGGTGACGTCGACTGCGAGGAGTGGCCATCGGTCGTCGGCGACGGTGGGTTGGGTGGCGGCACGGGGGGCGGGGTCGGGGCCGGCGCTGGGGTGGGTGCCGGGGTCGGGGCGGGCGCCCTGGTCGGTGGTGAGCTGAGCGATGTGCCCGGCCGTCAGCTCCGTGTTCATGAGCGCCTCCTCGCCGTGATCCGTTGTGTCGTGGGTTCGTGCATCCCGTGCGCCCCACCGTCGCCCGAACGGAACGCGGGCGCCAAGGGCTTGACGGCGGCAGCGGGTGAACGACAATGACGGCCACTCCGGGCGAGCGGAATGGTCAGCGACATGGGGGGCTCGAGAGCGTCGGAACGCCGGAAGTCAACCCTCCTGCGACATCTGCGGCTCCGCATACCGTGACCTGCATGACAGCATCACAGCGCCGGCCGGGTCGGCAGCCGGGCCGGCAACTGGGCCGGCCACTGGGTCGGCACCGGGCCCGGCTCACCCGTTCCGTGGCGCCCGGGGTGCACTGGCTGGAGCACGCGCACGTGAACTGCTACCTGATCGAGGAGGGCGACGAGGTGACGCTCGTCGATGCGGGCCTGCCGGCGGTGCACCCCTACCTGATGGCCGCTCTCGAGGTGATCGGGCGTCGTCCGTCGGACGTCGCGGCGCTCGTGCTCACGCACGCGCACTTCGATCACATCGGGGCGGCGCGGCGCCTGCAGGAGGAGCTCGGCTGTGTGGTGCACGTGCATCCGAACGACGAGTATCTGCTCCGGCACCCCTACAGCTACCTGCACGAGCGGCCTCGGGTGCTGTATCCGCTGCGCTATCCGCGGGCGCTGCCGGTGCTCGGAGCGATGGCTGCGGCGGGGGCGCTGCGCGTGAAAGGTATGGACGGGGCGTCGGTGCTGACGGCCGGGGAGGTCGATGTGCCGGGGCGGCCCGTGGTGATCGAGACTCCGGGGCACACGTTCGGGCACTGTGCGCTGCATCTGCCCGATCGGGGAGTGCTGATCTCGGGTGATGCGCTCGTGACCCTGGATCCCTACACGGGTGAGGAGGGACCGCGGATCGTCGCGGGGGCGGCGACGGCCGATTCGGCGTTGGCGATCGGGTCGCTCCGGCGGCTGGAGGAGACGGAGGCGGGGGTGGTGCTGCCGGGGCACGGTGAGCCGTTCCGCGGTGGGATCCGGGCGGCGGTGCGCCGTGCGGCAGAGGTGGGGGCGCGATGAAGGAGGTGGATGCGCGATGAAGAACGTGCGCAGGGTGACCGCGGCGACTGCGGCGGCCCCGGCGACTGCGGCGACCTCGGCGACCGTCGGGCGGAACACGACCGCGTCGGGCGGGAGGAACGCGACGGTCACGCCAACGGCAACGGCAACGGCGACTGCCGAGCGGGCGATGGCAGAACGGACGGCTGCCGAGCGGGCGACCGAGCGGACGACTGCCGAACGGATGACGTCAGAGCGGATGACGGCCGAGCGGACGACGGCCGAGCGGACGACGGCAGACCGAATGACGGCCGAGCAGACGGCGTCGGCGGTCGAGGTCGTGCCGTTGTGCGATGGCGAGTGGAGGCTGTGCGATCGACGGATCCCGGCGGACGACTCCCGCCGGCTCCTCAGCTACGTCAGTCGTGACGGCGACGGGTTCGAGGTGCTGTGGCTGCCGACGCTGACGGTGCAGCGGGTCGCGTCGCTCGAGGCTGCGATCGAGGCGGCTCGGCGGGCGTGTGCGGAGCCGCCAGCCTGACGGTCGACCCCGGCGTCTGCGGTCGAGGTGCCGGGCTGCCGCGCGCTTCGCGCTTGCCCACGACGATGTGGGTGGGTTGCGAGGGATCGCCCAGACAGATTCGTCAGGGCGGCGTACCGGATTGCGAGCGGGCCGGTGATCGTGGCGAGCAGGCAATGGCAGATCGCGTGGAGGGAGCGTCGTCGGGCGTCTGATCGAGTTCGGTTGGCGGTGCTCAGAATGGCGGCGGGTCGGTGGAGCGAACCGCGGGTTGCGGATGGTGCTCGGTGGCCGGGCTGGTGCGATAGGTGGCCCCGAGGGGTGATCGCCATTCGAGTGTTCGGGATGCGGGGTGGGTGTCGGGTGGGCGGGTCACCTGCCAGCCGCCGTCGTGCTTGAGGTGGTGGTGGCTCGTGCAGAGGTGGGCGAGGTTCGAAGCGACGCTGCGGCCTCCATGCGCCCAGTCCACGGTGTGATCGAGCTCGCACCTCGCCGCCCGGCGGCCGCACCCGGGGAACCGGCAGTGCTCGTCCGCGACCACCAGCACCTCTCGCAACGCGGTCGGGATGCGGTACCGTCCGGCCACCTCGACGACCTCACCCGTCACCGGATGGGTGAGCACGCGGAGGAAGGTGGGAGCAGTAGCCGCGATCCGTCGCGCGGTAGTGGGGTCGATGGGGCCGTAGCCGTGCAACTCGGCGAGCGGATCACCCGGGGTGGAAGTGGACGGGACGGAAGTGGGCGGGTTGGAAGTGGGCGGGGCGCAGGTGGGTGGGGTGGACGTGGGTGGGGTGGACGCGGCTGGGGTGGATGTGGGTGGGGTGGACGTGGTCGGCGTCGTGGGTGCCGATTCGCACCCGGCCAGCACCACTGCCGGCACCGTCACGATCACGCTCGGGGTGAAACCGGCCAGGCCATCGGTGCGGCCGAGGATGCGGTCGGCGAGGATGTCCGAACGCAGCTGCGCCTGCGTCCGCGGCTCCGCGTCGCCCCGTGCGGCGCGGGCCGCCTGGTCGATCACGTCGTGGATCGCCAGCGCATCCACCGCCGGCAGGTGGTGGTGGAGGGTCGCCATGCCATCCCGCTCCGCATCCAGCCACACCGCACGCTCCTCTCGCGCCAGCACTGCACGACGAGAGATCGACTCGGGGTGATGCACCTCGCGCAGACGCCGAGCTGCGTCGTCGAAGCGGGCCAGGTTCTTCTCCCGCGCCTGCGGCAGGACCGCCTGCTCGAACGAACCGCGCGCCTCCAGCGGGAGCGAGCCCGCATGCACCACCACGGAACGAGCATGAGCGTAGGAGACCTCACCCGCCTCGAGCGCGGCGAGCGTCGAAGGCAAGTCCGCCACCAGCACCTCGGCATCCGCGATCAGACGTGAAACCGCACCTTCGGAACGCCGGGTAGCGCACGCCACCTCGGCCCGCAATGAACGGCGCGCCCACTCGCGGGCCTTCGGCGTCAGCCCACCCTGCAGCAACTCCGCCCGAGTCTCCGCCAGGCCGACCGCCCGGGCCAACCGCCGCGCCTGCCGGGCCTGCAGCCTCGCGATCTTCCGATCATCCCGAGCGAAGCCCGCGACCTCATCCGAGATCGCACGCTCGAGCGCATCCAGGGCAGTCCCGGGAGGTGATCCGAACGTCGTCTTCATGAGGTTTATTCAACCAGCAGCCACCGACACTGGCCCCTGCCGCACAAGCCCAAGCACCAGCCCAACCGCCTGCCCACCCGCCGCGCCCCTGCGGTAACGTTATCTCGTGAGTGACGTGAGGAAGCAGCCCACGTTGCACGACGTGGCCCGACTGGCAGGCTTCTCCACGTCGACCACCGCACGCGCCCTCGGCAACTACGGCCGCATCGCCGAGACCACCCGCGAGAAGGTGCGCGCCGCCGCCGAAGAACTCGGCTACCGGGCCAATCCGCTCGCCCGCAGCATGATCACGGGCAAGACCAAGACCATCGGCGTGGTCTGCGCCGACCTCAGCAGCCCCTTCTTCGCCGAGGCCCTCCGCGGCATCAGCGACGTGGCGAAGGGCCGCGGCTACGACATCCTGATCGTCAACACCGACGAGGACGTCGCCTCCGAACGCGACGCCGTCGCACTGCTCCGCGACCGCCACGTCGACGGCGTGATCGTCTCCCCCGCCGACGTGCGCCAGGTCGACCACCTCGCCGCCCTGCAGACCCCCGAACGGGCCCTCGTGCTGCTCGACCGCTCGAGCTCCGCCCTCGACACCGACTCCGTGACCGTCGACGACGTGAGCGCCATGACGGATGCCGTGGGCCGACTGCTCGACGCCGGCCACCGCCACATCGGCATCGTCACCGAGCTGCGGATCGAACGCGAGGCCGACTGGCAGTCACTGCTCGGCGACCTCGACCACTCCGAGCGCCGCGAACTCAACCCGAGCTCCCGCCGACTGCTCGGTTACCTCCGCGCACACCGCGAGCACGACATCCCCATCGACCCCGCCCTCGTCGCCCGCACCGGCGCCACCTCAGTCGACTCCGCCCGCCGCGCCACCACCCGCCTGCTCGAACAGCGCGACGAGACCGGCATGACCGCCGTGGTCACCGTCGACAACACCACCTCCGTGGGAGCCTACGGAGCGATCCGCGACCACGGCCTCCGGGTTCCGGACGACCTCTCGTTCATCGCCTTCGACAACCTCGACTGGACCACCCTCGTCCAACCCGCCGTCTCCGTCATCGAACAGCCCGTCTACGCCCTCGGCAGCCGCGCCGCCGACGTGCTCCTCGACCGCCTCGACGGCATCCGCACCACCCCGGGCGAGGAGATCCTCCTCGACACCCGCTTCATCGAACGCGAATCGATCCGCGCGGTGCAGCAGGTCTGACCAGCCGGGCCCGGGCCACGCGCGATCCGGATCAGCCCCGCAGCTGGGCGACGGCCCGGTCAGCCCGGCGCATCCGCCCACGCGTCGAACTCGGCACGATTCGCCTCGAGCCCCAGCTCGATGCGCCCGGCGAGCGGATGCACGAGGTACCGGTAGCGCACCGACCCATCAGGATCGAGTCCGGTCGCCTCCACCACCCACCCCGCACCCACGAGCGCTGCGGTGACCCCCTCGATCTCGGCCACCCAGTAGCTGAGGTGATGCACCGCCGGCCCGCACGAGGGCGCCACGACCGGCACGAAGATGCTCCCGGATGCGACCGAGACCACCTTGATCCGCGGCTCCCCACCGGCCGCCGCCGCATACGACACCGGATGCTCACCCACCCGGCCATCCGGCGTCTGCAGCCGGGCGACCGGCCGGGTGACGCTGCTCCACCGCACCCCCGCCGCCTCGAACGCCGCGAGCGTGCCCTCGAAGTCGTCGGTCACGAACGCGATGTGCCCGACCGGGCCGAGCGACACCGGCACCGACCCTGGCGCCGGCACCGGACCTGACCCGCCGCTCACGCGATCCCGAGCCCATAGTCGCGGCCCGACACCCACTCGTCCCAGGCCTGCTGCGTGTGCCGCGCACCCAGCTCGAGCCGGATGCCACCGGGCGCGATCAGGTACGCGAAGCGGATGCGTCCCTCCACATCGTCACCACTGGCCTCGAGCTCGTAGCCCTGGCCGCAGAGACGCGCGATGTCGCCCTCGAGGTCGTCGCTCCAGTAGGCCAGGTGATGCAGCGCCTGACCGCGCGAGCGCTCGGTCGACCAGAGGCCCGACCCCGCCTGGATGAGCTCCCAGTCGGGCGACTCCCCCGACGTCGCCGCCCACCGCACCCGCGTGGTCTCGAGCACACAGGAATCGGCGGCGCGATCGCCGAGCACGACCGTCACCTCCTGCTCCTGCACCGAGGTGAAGGAGTGCCCGAGCGTCGCCCCGAGCTCGCGCGCCGTGGCGTCGAGATCATCCACGACGATCCCGACGTGCCACAGCTCACCGAGCCCCGAGGTCACCGCACGGTCTCCGCCGCCACGGCACCAGCACCGGCGACCTCAGCAGCCCGCCCCGCATCGAACCCGTACTCGGCCACCGCCGCCGACGGCGAGATGAACCCCGCCCGCAGGTCGGCCTCCACCGCCTCGACCGGCCGATCCGCCACCGGCCCGAACCCACCGCCGCCACCGGCCCGCAGGCTCACGACCTCGCCGGACTGCGCCACACCCTTGCCCTTCGACCGCAGAGCGTGCTCCACCCCGTCGGCATCGATGAGGTGCAACGACGCGACCGCGCCCGAGTCCCCGCCGTGCAGGCCGTTGGGCGGGAACGCCGGATTCGTCTGCTCCGCCTCCGACAGGAAGTGCAGCGGCTTCTCCGAGACGTTCCGGTAGTCGGCCCGGATTCCGAGCCCACCGCGCTGCGCTCCCGCTCCACCCGAGTCGGTGATGAGCTCGTAGCGCTCGACCCGCAGCTCGTAGCTGGTCTCGATGATCTCGGCAGGGATCAGCGCGCAGTTGCCCATGTGCACGTCCATGGCGTTCGACCCGTCACGGAACCGGTTGCCACCGGCACCGCCCGCGACGTTCGCGAGCAGCACGGCGCCGTCGCCCGACTTCGGCGAGCGCGACTCGCAGACGAGCACGGGCCAGCCCACGAACCACTCGGCGCTCGCCCGATCCGGAGCCGCGAAGGCCAGAGCCTTCGTGACGATCGAGGCGAGCCGCTGCGAGGCGAGGTGCCGGTCGCCGACCGCCGCGGGGAACGCCGGGTTCACCGCGGTGCCCTCGGGCGCGATGATCGACACGGGCGCGAGCGAGCCCTCGTTGAACGAGACGTCGGGCGGCATGAGGCACTTCACCGAGTAGTGCACCACCGAGCGCAGCGTGGAGTTCGGGATGTTCATGCCGCCCGCCATCTGCGGCGCGCTGCCGGTGAAGTCGAACGTGATCGACTCGCCCTCGACGATCACGGCCACCCGCATGAGCACGGGCTCGTTCAGCCGGATGCCGTCGTTGTCGAGCCAGCCCTCGGCCTCGTAGCGACCGTCGGCCAGCTTGCCGATCTCACGCGAGGTGCGGTAGGCCGTGCTGTCGAACAGGTCGGCGATGGCGTCGGCGAGCACGGGCGAGCCGTACTTCGCGGCGAGCTCCGAGAAGCGTCTGGCACCCGAGCGGCCGGCGGCGATCTGCGCCCGCAGGTCACCGAGGTTCTGCGAGGGATGCCGCACGTTGGCCGTGATGATGTCGTGCAGGTTCTGCTCGCGCACGCCCCGCACCTCGTACTTGAGAGCGGGCAGCAGCACGCCCTCCTCGTAGGCCGACTCGGACTGCGCGGCCGCGGTGCCCGCGATCCGCCCGCCCCAGTCGGCGTGGTGCGCGATGACGCCCGTGAACCCGATGAGGGTCTCCTCGGCGTCGAAGACCGGCACGAACATGTTCATGTCGTTTGTCTGGCACGCACCCATGTAGGGGTGGTTGTTGAGGAACACGTCACCCGGGTGGATGTCGTCGCCCCACTTCTCGATGCACGCCTGCAGCGCCGGCGCCATCGACGCCAGGAGCGTCGGGATGTCGAGGGCCGCGGCGACCATGCGGCCCTCCGCGTCGAAGACGGCGCAGGAGTAGTCGCGCATGTCCTTGACCACGACGCTCAGGGCGGTGCGACGGAGCGCATTGCCCATCTCCTCGGCGATGGTCTCGAGGGCGTTCCGCACGACCTCGGTGGTGATGGGATCGGTGCGGCGCTCCGGCGGGGTCGAGACCGGGGCGGCCGTGGCGAGGGTGCTCACGCGGAGACCTCCTTGTTGTAGGTGAGGACGAGGTTGCCGCCCGGGTCGACGACGCCGGAGACGTTCGGGGTGACCACCGTGGTCGCCTCGCGCTCCTCGACGATCGCGGGGCCCTGGAAGACGGCGCCGGGCGCGAGGTTCTCGCGCTCGTAGACGGGGGTGTCGTTCCACCCGGTCTCACGGAAGTAGACCGGCCGACTCGAGTCGGGCGTCGCGGATGCGGCCGGCGCGGCGCCGGCCGTCCCGGTCTCGGGCCGCTGCAGGGTGCCGACGGCCTCGATCCCGATCGAGTAGAGCTCGACCTTCTCGGAGGCGTCGCTGTGCCCGAACTCGAACAGGTGCCGCTCGTGGAAGCGGGCCACCGCGTCCTCGAGCGCCGCGTCGTCGATCGGGGCGTCGCCGATCACGACCTCCACGTCGTTGTCCTGCCAGGCGTAGCGGAACCGCGCCACCCGGAGGTGCGTCGTGCTCTGCACGCCCGCGGAGGCGAGGCGCTCCTCGGCCTCCACGATGAGCCCGGCGCAGATGGCCTCGACCTCGGCGGCCGAGGTGCTCTCCATGCCCACGTCGACGAGGGTGAAGAAGTCGTACTTCACGTCGGAGCCCGAGAGCCCGACCGCCGAGAAGGTGCCCGGGTTCAGCGGCACGATGACCCCGGCCACATCGACGATCGCGCCGACGCTGAGGGCGTGCATGGGGCCGGCACCGCCGAAGGGCAGCAGGTGGAAGTCGCGCGGGTCGTGCCCGCGGTTGACGCTCACCACGCGGGCGCCGCGCGCCATGACGGCGTCGGCGACCTCGAGGATGCCGGCGGCCGCCTCGGCGAGCTCCATGCCGAGCGGCTCGGCCACGTGCACGCGGATGGCCTCGCGCGCCGCCTCGATGTCGAGATCCATCTCGCCGCCGAGGAAGCGCTTCGGGTCGATCCGGCCGAGCACGAGCTGCGCGTCGGTCGTGGTCGGCCGCGTGCCGCCGCGCCCGTAGCAGGCGGGGCCGGGCACCGCGCCGGCGCTCTCGGGGCCCACCCGCAGCGCGCCGGACTCGTCGACCCTGGCGAGCGAGCCGCCGCCGGATCCGATGGTGTGGATGGCGAACTGCGGCACGAGCAGAGGCCGGCCCTCGAACTCGGTCTCGCGCTCGAGGGCTGCGCGGCCCTCGGCGATGAGCGCGATGTCGGTGGAGGTGCCGCCCATGTCGAACGTGATGAGGTCGGCGTACTCGGGCTGCTCGGCCACCCGGGTGGCGGCGAGAACGCCGGCGGCCGGGCCCGAGAGCACCATGCGGTGCGCGTTGACCGAGGCCTCCTCGGCCGTCATGGTGCCGCCGTTGGACTGCATCACGAACATCGGGGCGGTGACCCCGACATCCTGCAGCCCGTCGAGGATGCCCGCCATGTAGCGCGCCACAAGGGGCTGCAGCGCCGCCGAGACGACGGTCGTGCTGGCCCGCTGGTACTCCTTGATCTCGGGCGCGACGGCGCTCGAGATGGCGACCGACAGGCCCGGGATCGCCTCCCGGAGCGCGTCGGCGATGCGCTGCTCGTGCTCGGCGTTGCGGAAGCTGAAGAGCAGGGCGATGCCCACTGCCTCGACTCCGGATGCCTTCACGCTCTCGACCACCGAGGCGATCGACTCGTCCGAGAGCGGGGTGACGACCCCGCCCAGCCGGTCGACGCGCTCGGCGGCCTCGAACACGAGCTTGCGCGGCACGTAGGGCTTCACCTTGGGCGCGGCGAGGTTGAAGAGGTCGGGACGCATCTGCGTGCCGATCTCGAGCACGTCGCGGAAGCCCTCGGTCACCACGAGGGCCGTGCGCGGGAGCTTGGACTCCAGCAGCGCGTTCGTGGCCACCGTCGAGCCGTGGGCGAAGACGCTGAGCGCCGACACGTCCACACCCCGGGTGCGCTTGATCTGCTCGATGCCGTTCAGGATGCCGATGGACGCGTCGTGCGGGGTGCTCGGCACCTTCTCCACCACGGTCCGGCCGGACTCTTCGAAGACGACCACGTCGGTGAAGGTTCCCCCGACGTCGATCCCCAGTCGTGCTGTCATTGCGGTCTGTCTCAATTCTCGTCGGGCGTCGTGTAGAAGTACTTGCTGACCTCGGGGTCGTCCATGTTGTCCTTCGTGGCGATCACGGCGTCCAGGAGCGTCTCGCTCTCGGGCTCCTCGCCGTCCAGGATGTAGCCGGCGAGCTCCTCGACCGCGATGCCGCCCATGTCGTAGGGCTTCTGCACCACGAGGGCGTTGATGAGGCCGCGCTCGAGCAGGTCGACCTCGTCGGGGGCGGCGTCGACGCCGATCACGGCCACGTCGCGGCCCGCCTGCTGCACGCCCTGGGCGGCGCCGATGGCGGCGTTCGTCCAGGAGGCGAAGATGGCGTCGAGCTCGGTCTCGCGGGAGAGCAGCGCCGAGGTCTTCTCGACGTTCTCGGCCACATCGGCACCGGCGTACTCGTCGCCCGCGTTCTCGATGCCGGAGAACCCGGCGAGGGTCTCGGTCCAGCCCTCGAGCCGCACGTCGACGCTCTGGATGCCGGGCGTGTAGCCCACGTAGCCCACGGTGCCCTCGCCGCCGAGGAGCTCCTCGACGTACTCGGCGGCCTGCTCGCCCGCGACCTTGCCGTCGGACTTGACGGTGCCGAGGCGCGCGCTCTCGTCGTTGACGTCGGAGTCGACCGTGACGATCGGGATGCCGGAGTCCATGACGGCCTTCATCGGCGCGACCATCGCATCCGCGTCGAGCGCCGACATGATGATGCCGTCGGGCTGGGTGGACGCGACCGACTGCAGCAGCTGGGTCTGCGACGCCACGTCGAGCGTGGTGGGGGCCTGCCACGAGAAGTCGATGCCGAGCTCCTCGGCCTTCTCCTCGGCGCCCGTCACGAGCGTGAGGTAGTAGGGGTCGAACTGGTCGTTCAGGAGCATGACGATCTTCAGCGGCTCGTCGCCGGCGGCATCGGTCGACGACGTCGTCGAGCTCGAGCTGCAGCCGGCGAGGGCCAGTGCGGTGACGGCGAGACCGGCGACCGCGAATGCGGTTTTCTTCATGGCGCTACCTTTCGTTGCTGTTGAGTGGGTGGTGCTGATGGGCTACTGGGCGCTGAGCTTGCGGCGCCGGTACTGGTCGACGGCCACCGCGAGCAGCAGCACGATGCCGACGGCCACGTTCTGCCAGAACGGCTGGAGGCCGAGGATGACGAAGCCGCTCGTGAGGGTGGCGGGGATGAGCGATCCGATGATCGTGCCGCCCATGCCGCCGCGCCCGCCCCAGAGGCTCGTGCCGCCGATGACGACCGCCGTGATGACGTTGAGGGCGATGGCGGAGTAGCCGTTGACCGTGGCGGTCGTGAATCTGGCCACGTCGATCACGGCCACCAGACCGGCCAGCGCACCGACGAGGGCGTAGACCGCCACCGTGTAGCGGCCGACGTTGATGCCCGCCCGCCGCGCCGACTCCGGGTTCGCGCCGATGGCGTACAGCCGCAGCCCGAACCGGGTGTTGGCGAGCACGATCCAGAGCACGATCACCACGACGGCCGCGATGACGATGGGCCAGGGCACGATGCCGAACATCCGGCCGAGCCCGAACACGGTCTGCAGCTCGGAGGGCGCGCCGCTCACGTTGAGACCGTTGGTCCACACCTGGGCGAGACCGAGGATGACGGTCATGCTCGCGAGCGTCGCGATGAACGGCGGGATGCCGGTCTTCACGATGACCGTTCCGTTGAAGACGCCCCACAGGGTCCCGACCACGATTCCGGCGAGCGCTCCCCCGATGACCGGACCCCAGAGCGGCCAGCCCATCCGGTCTGCGCCTTCCAGGCCGGCGGTCGCGCCCGCCATGATCTTCGCGGCCACGACGGCCGAGAACACGATGATGGCGCCGACCGAGAGGTCGAGGCCGCCCGCGATGAGGAGGAAGGTCACACCGGCACCCAGGATGAGCACCTGGGAGGCCGAGAGGCCGATCCCCTCGAGGTTCGTCTGGGAGAGGAACGAAGAGGGCGAGAGGATCGCGAAGACCGCGAAGATCACCACGAACAGGCCGAGGATGGTGAGGCTCTGCAGGCGGCGCGACTGGGCGATCTTGACGAGCGGGTTGAGGCGCTTCTCGTCGGCGGTCGTGGTCATGACGGGTCCTTCGGGGTGATGCGGCCGCCGGTCATGGCCGAGATGAGGTCGGTGGAGGTGACGTCGGCGATGTCGGTCGTCAGCACGTTCTCGCCGAGCCGCAGCACCGTGGCCCGGTCGGCGACGGCGAAGACGTCGGGGAGGTTGTGCGAGACGAGCAGCACCGAGAGGCCGCGCTCGTCGCGGAGCCGCCGGATGAGATCGAGCACCGAGGTGGTCTGGGCCACGCCGAGGGCCGCGGTCGGCTCGTCGAGCATGATGAGCGCGGTGCCCCAGAGCGAGGCCCGCGCCACGGCGACCGCCTGACGCTGGCCGCCCGAGAGCGCCTCGACCTCCACGTGGCTCGTGGGCGTGCGCGCGCCGAGCTGCTGCAGCTGCTGCACGGCGGCGTCGCTCATCGCCTTCCGGTCGACGAAGCCGAGCCTTCCGAGGAATCCCTTGCGCATGATCTCGCGACCGAGGAAGAGGTTCTCGCCCGGGCTGAGGCTCGGCGCGAGCGCGAGATCCTGGTAGACCGTCTCGATGCCCGCGGCCTGCGCGTCGGCGGGCTTGGCGAAGCTCTGCTCGACGCCGTTGACCTCGATCGTGCCCTGGTCGTGCGAGACGGCCCCGGCGAGGATCTTCATGAGCGTCGACTTGCCGGCCCCGTTGTCGCCGAGGAGCGCGTGCACCTCGGCGGGCCGCACCTCGAGGTCGACGCCGCGGAGGGCCTGCACGTGCCGGTAGCTCTTGGTGACACCGGTCACCTTGAGCGCCGGCACGGCGGCGGATGCGGTTTCGGATTCAGACATCGATGGTTTCCTCCCGGTCATGGGCGATGGGCGCGGCGTGGCCGAACGCCCCGTGGTGCAGGCAGACGGCGCTCGCCCACATGGTCGCCGCCCTGGCGGCGGTGGCGAGGCTCTCGTCGTGCCCGAGTCCGCAGACGAACCGGGCGAGGAACGCGTCTCCGGCACCCAGGGTGTCGACCGGGGTGATCCGGTCGGCGGGCTCGAAGTGCACGTCGCCGCCCCGGGCGACGATGGCTCCGCGGGCGCCGCGGGTGACGACCACGATCGAGGGGCCGGCATCCTGCACCCGGCGGATGAGGGCGACGGCCTCTTCGTCCGAGAGCGTATCCCGGCTGAAGGCCGCCGCCTCGATGTGGGGCAGCAGGGTTGCCGCGTACTCCTCGTCCTTGTACGAGAAGTCGAAGACGAGGGGCGCGAGGCCGGCGAGCTCGGGCACGAGGCCCTCGGTGCCGCTGGAGTAGTTCGTGTAGAGCCAGTCGCTCCCGGCCAGCCGCGCGCGGTCGGTCTCCGCCAGCACGATGAGGGTCGTGCTCGTGGTGAACGACGTGAACACACGGTTGCCCGTGGGGCTGATCGAGACATCCGTGATCGCGTTGGCCTCATCGGGCCGCCGGCACAGCTCGAGCGAGACGCCCTCCTCGGTGAGCGAGCCCGCCACGAGCGCACCGGCGGCATCGGAGCCGATCACGCCGAGGTAGAGCGCCTCGCAGCCGAAGCGGCGCGCGTGCACGGCCATGTTGGCCGCACCCCCGCCGGGGTACATCATCCCGGTGCCGTGGTAGCGGTCCACCACGTTGTCACCGACGGTTCCGACCCGCATGACGGCCTAGTACTCGACCTTGTGCATGTACAGACGGGTGTCGAGGTCGTGGCCGGAGACCGCCTCGAAGTGGTCGGCGAGCCGCATCACCACGGAGGCCATGGGGATGTGGCCGACGGCCCCGCGCTGCTCGGGGGAGATGCCGTCGAGCTGGAGCTCGTCGACGTCGATGACCTCGTAGGTGTCGTTGTAGCGGTCGAGGAAGGTGCGCACGCGGTCGATGTGGCCGCGCGTGCCGTCGGCGCCGGCGATGAGGATGAACGGCTGGTCGTTCTGCGCCATCTCGAACGGGCCGTGGAAGAAGTCGGCGGCGGTGAAGTAGGTCGACTTCTTCCACTGCATCTCGACGAGGTAGCAGACCGAGAGCATGTAGGCGAGGCCCACCATGGGGCCGGCGCCGAGCACGTAGAGGTTGTCGCTCGGGCTGTAGGCGGCGGCGATCGACGAGAGCTTGGAGTCGTAGGCCTCGAGGGCGACGAGCGTGGCCTCGGGGATGGCGTCGAGGGCGGCCCGGGCGCCGGCGATGTCGGCCTCGACATCGAAGGCCTCGAGCAGCGAGTAGGAGAGCTCGGTGAGCAGCACGTACTTGGCGCTCGTGATGGTGCGGTCGCTGCCGTAGACGAGGTGGAACGCGGCGGCGCGACCGAGCGCGTTGTCGGCGTCGCGGGCGAGCGAGACCACGAAGGCGCCCCGGGCGGCGGCGGCCTCGGCGGCCGCGACGGTCTCGGGGGTGCCGCCGGAGTGGGAGGCCGCGATCACGAGCGTCTTCTCGTCGATCGAGGGCAGGTAGAGGGAGGTGAGCTCGGTGGCGTTGATGTTCTCGGAGGAGAACGGGGTGGGGAGCGAGCCGAGCAGCACGTTGGCCGGCACGCCGGAGGCCCAGGAGCCGCCCACGCCCGTGAAGACCACGCGGGTGATGCCGCGACGCACGGCCTCGGCGGCGATCTCCTGGGTGAGACCCCGCTGGGAGGTGGCGCCGCGAAGAACGGCGACGAGATCGGATTCGATGGGCCGGAGGGCCAGGGATGACGACATGAGAGCAGTTCCTCGAGTGTGTGCGACGGTGCGGACAGTCCGTGAGAGGTTCGTGTGAGAACGTTCCTACGTTGTGGTGTGACAACGTTCTCATGAAGTCGGCGGATGCACAACGCCTTCTGTTTCGACCATGTAAATTCCCCTGTAGCCCCACCTCGACCCCAGGAGACCTCCCCATGCATCAGCCCGGCACCACCACCCCTCCGCTCGCCGGCGTGCTCGTCGCCGACTTCTCCCGCGTGCTCGCGGGGCCCCTCGCCACCATGACGCTCGGCGACCTCGGGGCCCGCGTGATCAAGGTCGAGAGCCCCTCCGGCGACGACACGCGCTCCTGGGGCCCGCCCTTCTCGGCCACCGGATCGACCTACTTCGAGGGCGTCAACCGCAACAAGGAGTCGATGACGCTCGACCTCGCCGACGCGGCCGATCTCGAGCTCGCCCGCACGCTCGTGGCCCGTGCCGACGTGGTGATCGAGAACTTCCGGCCGGGTGGTATGGCCGCCTTCGGCCTGTCCTACGAGACGGTCTCGGCGGTGAATCCCCGGGTCGTCTACGTCTCGATCTCGGGCTTCGGCTCGGCGGCCGGATCGGGGATGCTCGGCTACGACTTCATGGTGCAGGCCATGGGCGGGCTGATGCACATCACGGGAGAGGCCGGCGGCGATCCGCAGAAGGTCGGGGTCGCCGTGGTCGACGTGCTGACGGCGAAGGATGCGGTGGCCGGCATCCTCGCCGCCCTCTACGCCCGCGACCGGTCGGGCCGGGGAGCCCGGATCGAGGTCAACCTCCTCTCGAGCCTGCAGGGCGCGCTCGCGAACCAGGCGCAGGCGGTGCTCGGAGCGGGAGCGGAGCCGCGCCGGCTCGGCAACGTGCACCCGTCGATCAGCCCGTATGAGGCGCTGCGGTGCTCGGACGGGCTGCTGGCGGTGGCCTGCGGCAACGACGGGCAGTTCGCGCGGCTGACCGCGTGCCTGGGGGTTCCGGATCTCGCGACGGATCCGCGGTTCGCGAGCAACCCCGTGCGTGTGCGCCACCGTGCGGAGCTCGTGCCCGAGCTCGAGCGGGCGCTCGCAGGGCGCACCTCGGCCGAGTGGGAGGAGGTGCTCACCGCCGCGAAGGTGCCCGCCGGGCGGGTGCGCACGATCGCGGAGGGACTCGAGCTCGCGGAACGGCTGGGGCTCTCGCCGACGGTGGGCGTCGTCGACGCGGAGGGCACCGAGACGGGGCGGCAGGTGCGGAGCCCGCTGCAGTGGGAGCCGGCGTTCGAGGCGCCGCGGAGCGCGCCGCCGGCGCTGGGGCAGCACGACCGCGCGCTGCGGGAGTGGCTCGGGGGACGGTAGGCGGGGGCGGGGCCCGGCTGAGAACGCTCCTCCGGTCGAGTTCGCGTCGAGAACGCCAAACCTGCTGGTATCCGGTTCGATATGCGGCTCGGATGCCCGCAGGTTTGGCGTTCTGAACGGGAAACGGCGGCGCCAGGCGGCTCGAGCTTGGCGCCGGGCGGCTCGAGCCCGGCACGGTTCGGCCCGCCCGGCTCGGCTCGGCTCGGCTCGGCTCGGCGCGACTCGACTCGACTCGGGACGGCTCGGGACGCTCGTCGGGTGGGGGTCGCGTTCGGAACGGCAAACCTGGTGGCCTCCGGGTCGATATGCGGCTCGGATGCCGGCACGTTTGCGCTTCTGGACCGGAAACGGCGGCGCCGGGCGGCTCGCGCTGAGCGCCGGGCGGCTCGCGCTGAGCGCCAGGCGGCTCGCGCTGGGGGCTAGGGCGCGGTCGGGCTGCCCAACAGCCCCGCCTCGCGGAGGGCGAGCCAGAGCTCGGCCGCCACGTCGGCGTCGTCGAGGTCGAGGTCGAGGCGCTCGGAGACCGCGGCGATGCGGTTGCGCACCGAGTTGCGGTGCACGCCGAGCTCGCGGGCCGCACGCTCCCAGTGACCGCGGTGGCGGAGGTAGCTCACCACGGTGGGCAGCGCGTCGCCCGCGGGGTCGTCGACGAGCTGCTCGCGCCAGCGCGCAGCCCGGGAGGTGCCCGACGGGTCGTCCTCCCACGCCAGCCGGCCGGGCGGCACCGCTCCGGCGAGGCGGAGCATCCGCTCGAGCGCGTGCGGCACCTGCTCGAGCGCCTGGGGAGACCCGAGCACGGCGGAGGCGACGAGGTCGCGGGCGGGGGTGACGTCGGCGCGGGCGACGTCGGCGCGGGCGACGTCGGCCCTGGTCGGCGTGGAAGCATCGAGGCTGCCGAGCGAGAGGTCCGCGGGCACGAGCGCCACCGCCGCCCCGCGCAGCCTCAGCCACCACGGAGTGCTGGCGAGCACCGCCCCC
>NZ_JAHFUY010000080.1 GCF_023264895.1 Herbiconiux sp.
TGCGCCGAGAGCACGGGCCGCGGGTTGTCGAGGATGGCCTCGGTGACCGACACCACGTCGAGCGCGAACGACGGCGACTCCTCGTCGAGCAGGTCGTAGACCGCGAGCGCGAACGGCGACAGCGGCTGGTTGAGGGCGAAGTTCGGCTGCAGGTCGACGGTCAGGCGGATCGAGACCTCGCCCGTGGTGTCATCGGTGGTCTGGCGCACGACCCCCGCCGTGCGGAGGGTGCGGTAGATCGCGAGCGCCTGCCGGATGAGCTCGCGCTGCTTCGCGCGCGGCTCGTGGTTGTCCTCGAGGAGCGCGCGCAGGGTGCCGAACACGTCGCCGCCTCGCGCGATCGTGTTGAGCACCATCGCGTGCGTGACCCGCAGCTGCGAGGTGAGCCGCTCGGGCTCGGCGGCGATGAGCTTCTCGAAGCTCGGCTCGCCCCACGACACGAAGCCCTCGGGAGCGCGCTTCCGCATGAACTTGCGCTTCTTCTTGGGGTCGTCGCCGATCTTCGCGAGCGCCTTGAGGTTCTCGGTCTCGTGCTCGGGGGCCTGCACCACGACGGTGCCCGCCGTGTCGTAGCCGGCGCGGCCGGCGCGACCCGCTATCTGGTGGAACTCGCGTGCGGTGAGCTGGCGCATCCGGATGCCGTCGTACTTCGTGAGCGCCGAGAGCAGCACCGTGCGGATGGGCACGTTGATGCCCACGCCCAGCGTGTCGGTGCCGCAGATGACCTTGAGGAGACCGCGCTGAGCGAGCCGCTCCACGAGCCGGCGGTACTTCGGCAGCATGCCCGCGTGGTGCACGCCGATGCCCATGCGGATCAGGCGCGAGAGCGTCTTGCCGAACGCCGTCGTGAAGCGGAAGCCGCCGATGAGCTCCGCGATCTCGTCGCGCACCTCGCGGGAGGCCACCTTGATGCTCGAGAGCGCCTGGGCCCGCTCGATGGCGGCGAGCTGGGAGAAGTGCACGATGTAGACGGGGGCGCGCTGGGTCTGCAGCAGCTCCTCGACCGTCTCCTGGATGGGGGTCGTGGCGTAGCTGTAGCTGAGCGGCACCGGGCGGTCGACGCCCGTGATGACGGTGGTCTCGCGGCCTGTGCGGCGGGAGAGGTCGGTGGCGAGCCAGTCGACGTCGCCGAGGGTCGCCGACATGAGCACGAACTGCACGTCGGGGAGGGCGAGGATCGGCACCTGCCAGGCCCAGCCGCGGTCGGGCTCGGCGTAGAAGTGGAACTCGTCCATGACCACCTGGCCCACGGGGGTCTCCGCACCCTCGCGGAGGGCGAGGTTGGCGAGGATCTCGGCGGTGGCGCAGATGATCGGCGCCTCGGGGTTCACCGACGAGTCGCCCGTGACCATGCCCACGTTCTCGGCGCCGAAGATGCCCACGAGATCGAAGAACTTCTCGGAGACGAGCGCCTTGATGGGGGCCGTGTAGTAGGTGCGCACCCCCTGCGCGAGCGCCACGGCGTGCGCGCCGACCGCCACGAGCGACTTGCCGGTGCCCGTGGGGGTCGAGAGGATGACGTTCTCGCCCGAGACGATCGCCATGATCGACTCGTCCTGCGCCGGGTAGAGCGGGGTGCCGCGCCCGGCGGCCCAGGTGGCGAACGCGTCGTAGGCGGCATCCGGATCGAACGGGGCCGGCATCGCCGGGCGGCTGGCGGCGGCGACGTCGGGACTCGGCATCCCCCAAGCCTAGGCGGCCCTCACGCCTGGGCGGCCCTCGACCCTGGGCGGCGCGCGCGGCACCGGTGTGGCAGGCTGAGCGGATGGGCGACTCAGTGCGCATCGACAGCTGGCTCTGGGCCGCGCGCGTCTACAAGACGCGATCGCTCGCCACCGCCGCGTGCCGGGCCGGCCACGTGCGGCTGAACGGCGAGCGGGCGAAGGCCGCGCAGAGCGTGCGGCCGGGCGACGAGGTGCGGGCGCGGATCAGCGGCTTCGACCGCATCCTGAAGATCGCGGCCCTCGGCGTCAAGCGCGGCTCGGCGAGCGTGGCGGCCGAGCTGTTCGTGGAGCTCACTCCCCCTCCGCCTCCCCGCGAGACCGTCGCGTCCGTCCCGGTGCGCGACCGTGGCGCCGGCCGCCCGACCAAGCGCGACCGGCGTGAGATCGAGCGGCTCAGGGGCCTCGACCAGGAGCGCTGAGCGGGCCGCGCCTCGGCACCGCATCCGAGTCTGCGAAGACGCCTGTCGCAGTGTCAGGGACCACTACTAACCTGGACTACGACGAGCCGCGACGACCCGCGGCAGCCACCCGCTACAAGGCCAGTAGGAGCATCATGTCCGACGCCACCACGACCGGCGCCACGAACCCGTCCCGCGATCCGGAGAACCCGGAGGAGACCGGGCTGCAGGCACTGGGACTCGATGACCACGACCAGGCCCGGGAGCAGGATGCCACCGTTCCCTTCCCCGGAGGCGCGGCCTTCGGCGCAGGCGCGGGCGCGCCCTCGCCGTCCGCAGCGCCCGACGGCACGGAGCCGCCGGAGGGCTACCGGCTCACCGGCCGCGACCGCACGGCGCTGAAGTTCGTGGGGGCCTCGCTCGCGATCGGCACCCAGGAGTTCCGCGCCCGCTACGAGGCCGTGATCGACGACCTCTACCGGCACCACTTCGTCGACCCGAAGGCCCGGCCGGCCTACGAGGCGCCGGAGATCGTGCCCGCGGTCGAGGTCGAGGGCGAGAACGACCCGCTCGAGATCATCCGCTCGCAGCTCGGTCTCGTGATCGACGACCGGCGCCTCCGCGACACCGCGCGCACCGACGCCGAGCGCGAGCTCGCCGCGACCTCGGCTCGACTGGCCGAGATGACCGCGCGCTACGAGGACACGCAGGCCCGCCTCGACTCGACCGCTGCATCCCTCGCGGCCCGCGAGGCCGAGCTCACCGCGCTGCACGAGCGCCTGGTCGCCGAGACGACGGCGCTCGAGGAGCAGCGTGCCGCCGAGGCCGCCGCCGCCGAGGAGCGCCGGCTCGCCGAGACCGGAGCACTGCAGGCGCAGCTCGCGGCCGAGACGAGCGCGCTGCAGAACCAGCTCGTCGCCGAGAACACCGCGCACAACGAGCGACTCGCCTACGAGACCGGTGCCCTCCAGGCCCTCCTCGTGGCCGAGGCCACCGCGCACGAGGAGCGCCGGGTGGCCGAGACCGGTGCCCTGGAGGCCCAGCTCGTCGCCGAGACGGGCCGGCTGCAGTCGGAGCTGCAGGCCACGATCTCGGGCTACCAGAACCAGATCGCCGGGCTCCACGCCGCGCACGCGGCCCAGCTCGAGGAGCTGACCCTCTCGCACGCCAACCAGACCGAGCAGATCACCGCCTCGCACGCCGCCCAGCTCGAGGAGCTGCGCGCGGCGCACACGACCGAGACCGAGCAGCTGCGCTCGGGTCACGTCACCGAGGCCGACCAGCTGCGGGCGCACGACGAGCAGGTGCGGGCCGAGCACGCCGCGGCCCTGGAGCAGCTGGCGAGCGAGCACGAGGCGGCTCTCGAGCAGCTGCGCAGCAGCCACGAGGCCGAGACCGCGCAGCTCCGCGCCGAGCACGAGTCCGAGGTGGCCCGACTGGCGGCCGAGGCCGAGGCGCTGCGCGACGACAACGCGGGCCTCGCGGCCTCGCACGAGGCCGATGGAGCCGAGGTGTCGGCGCAGAGCGCGGCCGACCTCGCCGCCCGCGATGCGGAGCACGAGGCGGCCCTCGCCGAGCTCGCCCGCTCGCACGAGGAGGCGCTCGAGGCGCTCGCCCGCGAGAACGAGGCCGCCGTGGCCGTCGCCGCCGCAGCAGCAGCAGCTGTCGCCGGTGACGCCGGTGACGCAGCCGCTGGATCCGCCGCCGCCGAGGAGGTCGTGGTCGTCGAGGAGGTCGTCGACACCGCCGAGTTCGATCAGGCCCAGGCCCGCGTGGCCGAGCTCGAGTCCGAGCTCGCCGACGCGCGCGCCGAGATCGATGTTCTCGCAGCCGCTCGCGACGAGGCCGAGGCGCGTGCCGAGGCCTCCCGCGCCGAAGCCGCCGACGTCTCTGCCGCCGGCACCCCCGAGGCCGTGCTCTTCCCGGAGGGCGACGGAGCACTCGAGGCCGCGGAGGCCCGGGTCGCGACCCTCGAGCTCGAGCTCGCCGAGGCGCGCACCGAGATCGGCATCCTGGCCGACGAGCGCGACCGTGCGCTCTCCGACTCCGCGATCGCGCTCGAGGACCGGGAGCGGCTGAGCGACGCGCTCACCGCGCTGCAGGCCGAGCGCCGCTCGGCCGCGCTGGCGCCCGCCGCCGTCGCCTCGCCCGCTCTGCAGGCCGAGCTCACGACCGCGCGCGAGCTCATCGACGAGATCGAGGAGATCGCGACCGGCCAGCTCTGCGCCGAGGACGAGACGAGCGAGTACGCCATCGGGGCCAACGACTCCGCCGTGCTGGTGCTCAACGCGATCGCCGGAGGCGAGTAGCCCCGAGTAACTATGCGAATGAAGAGGACCGACGCCCTATACGGGGTCGGTCCTCTTTTTTCGCCTACTTACAGATCACCATCCCGCCCGGGACGTCGACCCGCCACGGCCCAGCCACGATCCGGGCTCCCCGCCGAACAGCGGTAGCGTGAGAGCGGCGCGTCCCCAGGCGCCGATGTGTACACTGTCCACTACCTAGGCGCCCGAGCACCACCCGGAGAGCACGCATGAGCGACGACGAACGCGCATCCCAGAGTCGCACCACGTATCGGCACGGAGACCTGCGCGGCGCCCTCATCGCGGCCGGCGTCGAGATGGCCCGCGAGGGCGGCCCGCGCGCGATCGTCATCCGCGAGGCCACCCGGCGGGCCGGGGTGTCGCCGAACGCCGCCTACCGGCACTTCGCCGATCGCGACGCGCTGCTGAAGGCCGTCTCCGACACGTGCCTCGGCCTCGCCGCCGACCGCATCGAGCAGGAGCAGGCCGCGCATCCGAAGACCGGCGACGCCGTGGCCGATGCCCGGCTGCAGCTGCGCACGGTCGGCCTCGGCTACATCGCCTTCGCCCGCGAGGAGCCGGGACTCTTCCGCACCGCCTTCTCGGTGCCCGACGACCTCCGCCAGGCCCTCTCCCCCGCCAAGGCCGGCGTAAACGGACTCACGCCGTTCCAGCTGCTCTCGCTCGCACTCGACGCGCTCGTCGACAGCGGAGCCCTGCTGCCGGCGCGGCGGGAGAACGCGGAGTTCCTCGCCTGGGCGACGGTGCACGGCCTCGGCATGCTCGTGATCGACGGTCCGCTCCGCGGCCTCACCGATCCGATGATCGACTTCGCCACCGAGCGGCTGCTCGACATGGTCGACCGGGGACTCTGACCCGGGGACTCTGGCCGGGGACTCTGGCCGGGGACTCTGACCGGGCCGCCGGTCCCGATCCGTGCGGGTCGCTCACCCGCGCAAGGCCACCTGTCAAGCCGGGAGCCGCGCTCGACCGTGAAGCTATGCTCGGAGCATGAACGACCCCGCCGTCGACCTTCCCGAGCACCACGCGGGAGCCGACGAGCGCATCGTCGCCGCCACCCTGCAGCTGCTCCGCGACCGCGGGCCGGCGGGCGTCAACGTCGAGGCCGTCGCGGCGGCCTCAGGAGTGGCCAAGACCACCATCTACCGGCGCTACGAAGACCGCGAGGCCCTCCTCGCCGCGGCCATCGACGCCGCCACCACTGAGGTCACCCTGCCCACGGGGATGTCGACCTACGACACCCTGCACTGGCTGCTCGGAGCCGCTCGCGTGCGGGTGCAGGAGATCGTCGGCCGAGGCACGGTCGCCGCCATCCTGATCGACGACGACGCCCCCTTCACCGACCAGCTCCGCGACATGATCCGCATGCGCAGCCACCAGCTCGTCGCGTTCCTCGACGAGGCCGTCGCGCGCGGCGACCTGCGCGCCGGTCTCGACGTGAAGCTCGTGGTCAGCGTGCTCCTCGGCTCCGCCGTCGGCCACGTCATCCGCGGCGGCGAGCCCGACGAGGTCTGGGCCGACCGCCTCCTCACCCTCCTCTGGCCGGCCCTCACCCCACCAGACTGATCACCTCAGGGCCGGTGCAGCGTGTAGTAGTCGGCGGTGGAGGCGACGCGATTCACGCGCGCCGAACCCACGCTGGACTTCATCGGCCGCAGTCCCAATGACGAGACAGCGACATCGACCTGCTCCGCTGCATCTGCACTTCCCTCGTCGTGGAGCACCAGGACGAGTGTCCGGGTCTGTCCCGGAAGCACCGAGTCGATGGCGCAGACCAGGCCTTCCGCTGCCTCACATCGAGCGTCGGTGGGCTTGGCCGCGAAGGAGTCGATCGCATAGCCCGCGAGGTCGAGGTCCACGCTGACGGGTTTCGCCTCCAGAGCGGTGTTCGTGACGTCGATCCGGAGGAGATGGTTCGACCGACCGAGTGCCGACATCGATCCCGCCGCTGCGACGGGGCCGCTCACGGGCGACGTCGACGGGGCTCCGATGGCCGGAAGCGGGCCGACGAGCGGGTCTGCGTCGCTCGGCACGGAGGCCGTGTACATCGGTCCGTTACTCGAGGTCTTGCAATCGAAGTAGACCGACTCGAGGGTGTACCCCGACCGGCCGC
This sequence comes from Herbiconiux sp., assembly GCF_023264895.1. Taxonomy (GTDB): domain Bacteria; phylum Actinomycetota; class Actinomycetes; order Actinomycetales; family Microbacteriaceae; genus Herbiconiux. The sequence continues at coordinate 6,563 of NZ_JAHFUY010000080.1, forward strand.
GCACATCTATCAGCATCGTGAAGGTGTGATCCGGCCGCGTGCGCAGGAGGATGCCTCCGACGGTCTTGCCCGCCCGCCGGTAGAGGGTCCAACTGAGTTGATCGCCGTCGCTGCTGGAGTAGTTGATCCGACTCGCCATCGTCGCGTTCAGGTACTCCATCAGCCCCGGCGGGTAGTTGGAGGACTCCCATCCGAAGTTGCACGCACTGGCCGGCCCGCCGGCTGCGCCCCATTGAGTGGCCTGATCGACGCCGTCCACCTGTGGGCAGCTGATGCCCACTGCCCGAGCGGCGCTGGCCAGACTCGGCCCGAGGGTGCATCCGAGCGCTTCGGCGGGCGGAGCTGGCGATGCCACCACAGCGAGACCGGCGACAGCAGTCATCGCGAGGACGAAGGCCAGCAGGCGGCCACGAAAAGGAGTCGATATAAAAGCCACACTGAAAGAATAGCCTTAAATGAGCGAACCTCACCTAAGGCTATTCCCTCAAGACTCAGCGGGGGGCGTCGGCTACGATCGCGGCGACGTCGGTCGGGGTGAGCTGGCGCGGGCCGAGGACCTTGCCCGGGTTGAACTGGGAGGTGGGGTCGGCGGAGTCGAAGAGGCCCTGCATGAGGGCGACGCCGCCCTCCGAGATGTCCTGCGCCATCCACGGCGCGTGCTCCACGCCCACACCGTGGTGGTGCGAGAGCGTGCCGCCGTGGGTCATGAAGGCCTGCTGGATGGAGGACTTCACGACCTCGTACTGCGCGATCGGGTCGTCGCCGTGCACGAACGCGAAGGTGAAGTAGAGGCAGGCACCCGAGTTGTAGGAGTGCGAGAGGTGGCACATGATCCAGCCGTGCACGCCGAGCGCCGCGTAGGCGGCCTGGGCCGCCGCGACGGTGTCGTCGTAGACCGCCTGGAGCTTCGACCAGGGCGCCGCCGTCTCGGAGACGTCGGCCGCCGCCCCGCGGTCGAGCAGGAAGTCGCGGAGGTAGGGCGTGTCGAACTTCTTCTGGTCGTAGAGGGCGCCGGGGCCCTTGCCCACGCCGAGGCCGCCGTGCTTCTTCACGATCGCGCCCACGAGCTTCTTCTCGTAGGCCACGTGCGAGGCGGATCCCTCGAAGCCGATGAACGACAGGCACATCTGCTCGAGGTCCCAGCCGCGCCGCTTCAGCACCGACATGAGCACGTTCTGCGCCGCACCCGAGATGCCCTTGGACTCCTTGCGGGTGGACAGCGAGAAGCCGCTCTCGCGCGCATCCGACACCCGGGTGATCGAGGGCGCGGCATCCGACTCGGAGATGGCGTGCATGGCCGCGAGGCCCGCCTTCCAGTTCGGGAAGAAGTAGGCCTGCACCTCGCGCACCGCGGGCTGGCGGTGCACCTGCACGGTGACCTCGGTGATCACGCCGAGGCGACCCTCGGAGCCGATGATCATCTCGCGCACCGACGGGCCGGTCGAGGTGGAGGGAAGGGGACGCAGCTCGACGATCGTGCCGGGGCGCACCATCCGGAGCCCGCGTGCGATGTCGGCGATGTCGCCGTACTTGTCGCTCTGCATGCCCGAGGAGCGGGTGGCCACCCAGCCGCCGACGGTGGAGTGGGTGAAGCTGTCGGGGAAGTGACCCATGGTCCAGCCCCTGGCGTTCAGCTGCTCCTCGATCGAGGGGCCCTGTGCGCCGGCCTGGATGCGGGCGAGGCCCGATCCCTCGTCGATGTCGATCACGCGGTCGAGCCGGCCGAGGTCGAGCGACACGATCGTGCGCTCCTCGTCGGCGAGGGGCTCGAGGCTGCCGGCGATGTTGCTGCCGCCGCCGAAGGGGATGAGCACGGCGCCGGCCGCCACCGCGGCGTCGACGATCTGCTGCACGGCGTGCTCGTCGCCCGGGTAGACGACGATGTCGGGCACGCGGGCGATCTCGTTGCGGCGGATGCGCAGCAGGTCGCGGATCGACTTGCCGTAGGTGTGCACCACCCGGGTCTTGTCGTCGGTGAAAGCGTTCTCCTCGCCGACGATCGAGACGAGCTCGGCCTCGAACGAGGGCGACAGGCGGGGCGGGGCGACGGTGAGCTCGTCGAACGAGAGCGGCGGCACGGGAGGCGTGCGCACGTCGAGGCCCACGGCCTTCTGCACGAAGGGCACGAAGGCCGGCTTGTCCTCGAAGTGGAAGCCCACGCCCTCGAGGCCCCAGCCCCACCACTTCATGTGCTTGACGTCGGTCATGCGGCTCCTCTCGTGGTGCTTCTGCCCTGCTGACGCGGTGAGATCACGGGCAGCGCCGGGATGGCGTCGCTCTCGGCCGCCGTGGAGTGCAGGCGGCGGACCTCGTGCGCGATGCGACGGGAGAACTGGTCGGGCGGCTCGCCCGGTAGGCCGAGCATGGGCTCGCCGAAGATGACGGCGACGGGCGGGCGGCCCGGGATCGGCCAGTTGCGGCCGCGCGGCATCGCGAGACTCGCACCCACGAGCGCCACGGGCACGCACGGCACGTCGCACGAGATCGAGAGCGCGGCGGCACCGGCCTTGAACGGGGCCATCTCACCGGTCTTCGAGCGCGTGCCCTCGGGGAACACGAGCAGCGGCACGCCGCGCGAGAGCAGCTTCTTGGAGACGCCCTGCTTCTGGGCGGTGCCGGTGCGGTCGATGGGGAAGGCGTTGAAGAAGAGGGCGGTGAGGATGCGCCGCCACCAGATGTCGAAGAAGTAGTCGGCGGCGGCCCCGGCGGCGAGGTAGCGGCCCATGCGGCGGGGCAGCGCGCACATGATGAGGGGGGCGTCGAGGTGGCTCGAGTGGTTCGCGACCGCGATGAACGCGCCCTGCACGCCTTTCACGGCGTCGTGACCGCGCACGCTCACGCGGGTGATCGACCAGACCACGGGCTTCAGCAGCATGCGCTGCGCGACGAAGCGGAGGCCCGCCATGGTGCTCGAGGTGAAGCGGTCCTTCGGGCCGGTCAGCAGGGAGGGGTGCGGATCGTTCATCGTGCCTCGACCTTCGTGTCACGGCTCGACGAGATGCGCCCGGAGACCCAGCGGATGACCCGGCGCGGGAGGTGCCGGGTGAGGAACAGCAGGACCTTGAAGCGTGCCGACGGCACCGAGAGCACGGCCCCCCTGGCCACGTCGCGGAGGCACTCCTCGACGAGCGCGTCGGCGTCGAGCCACAGCACGTCGGGGATGGAGCGGGTGCGGATGCCTGCACGGTCGTGGAACTCGGTGCGCACCCAGCCGGGCAGCACCGCCGAGACCTGCACGTTCGTGTGGCGGAGCTCGACCGCGAGCGACTCGGTGTAGGCGGTCGTCCACGCCTTCACGGCGGAGTAGTCGCCGGTGGCGATGGTGCCGGCCACGCTCGAGACGTTGAGGATGGTGCCCTTCCGCCGAGCCGTCATGGCGCGACCCGCGGCACCGCCGAGCACGAGCACGGCGAGGCACATCACCGTGAGCGCCCGCTCGTGGATGGAGACGTCGTGCTCGAGGAGGGAGCCATGGATGCCGAAGCCGGCGTTGTTGACGAGGAAGTCGATGGGCTTGTCGGTCGACTCGATCCGCTCGGCCACGCGGTCGATGTCGGCCCGCACCGCCAGGTCGGCCGAGATCGTCTCGACCGTCGACGCCCCCTCGCGCTCGAGCTCGGCGGCCATCTCGGCCAGCCTCGTTTCGTCGCGCGCCACGAGCACGATGTCGTAGCCGCGGAGCGACAGGGCCCGGGCGAAGGCCGCGCCGATGCCGGAGGTACCACCGGTCACGAGAGCAGTCGCCATGCTGCTTAGGATACGCTACGGAGTGCGTAGCGTTAGCCGTGCGCACCTGACCAGCACCTCATGTACGCCGCCCACGCGGAGGGATTCCGTTGTCCGGAGAGCATCCGTCGCCCGTCGACACCACACCCGCGTCGCCCGCCGCCGCCCCCCGATTCGACGTGCGCGATTTCGCCCGCACCGCCGTGGGCAGCCACCGCGAGTCGATCGACCTGAGCGTGTTCGAGGAGGATCCGCTCCCCCTCACGGTCGTGCAGCTGCTGGCCTACGCGCGCGAGCTCGAGCGCTCCACCATGACCTACCTCCGCAACGTGCTCGTCACGCCCACGCACAAGGACGCGCGGGTCACCGCGTTCCTCACGACGTGGGCGTTCGAGAAGTACTGGATCGCCGACTCCTTCGAGGTCGTCGTGCGCGCCCACGGCGTCGACCCGGCCGAGGCCGAGACGCTCTCGCGGTTCCGCGCCATCGCGCTCGAGATCGCCGAGCGGGCCACTCCCATCGTGGAGTCGTTCCGCGCCAACGCGATCGGCACCGACGTGATCGGCCTGCACATGGCGAGCGTGGCGGTCGACGAGTGGATCACCGAGGCGGCCTACACCCGGCTCCTCGCCGACTGCCCGCATCCGGTGCTCACCCCGCTGCTCGAGCACGTGCTCGAGGTCAAGGCCAGGCACCGCCTCTTCGTCGACCCGGACGCCGAGCGCCGCCTGGCCGAGTCGCCCAAGGCGCGCTCCCTCGCCCGCCGCGCACTCCCCCGCATCGACTGGCCGATCGGCGCCGCAAGCCTCGCCCGAACCGATACGGCCCTCTTCTACGAACAGCTCATCGACGACGAGCTCGCGCGGTCGATCGACGCCAAGGCGGCCACGCTGCCAGGGCTCGAGAAGCTGCACCTCGTGCAGAACGCGCGGCGGGCCGCCCTCGAGAACCCCGGTCACCCCGCAGCTCGCCTCGGCCGCTCGCTGGGCGCCACGGCCGCCACTCTTGCCCACACCCTCCGCAGCACCACGAAAGGCGGTACGAACGGATGACCGACTCGGCCCCGAACGACCAGTCCACCCCCGCCTTCCCCGACTTCACGCTCGGCACCTCGCACGTGCTGCTGACGGGCGCCACCGGATTCGTGGGACAGGCCGTGCTCGAACGGCTGCTCTCCACGCATCCGGACACCCGCATCTCGCTGCTGATCCGCCCGAAGTCCTCGAGCGGCGAGTCGCGCCTGAACACCCTTCTCAAGAAGCCCGTCTTCCGCGCCTGGCGCGAGGCCGTCGGCGACGAGGGCGTGGCGAAGGCCATCGCCGAGCGCCTGAACGTGGTGCAGGGCGACCTGGCGAACCCCGGTGAGCTGCCCGGCGACCTCGACGTCGTCATCCACGGCGCCTCGACCGTGTCGTTCGACCCGCCCATCGACGAGGCCTTCCAGACCAACGTCGACGGCGCGACCGGCATCTACGGCGCCCTGCTCGCATCCGGGAGCGACCCGCACGTCGTGCACGTCTCCACCGCCTACGTGGGCGGCATGCGGAAGGGCGTGCGGCTCGAGGCCCCGCTCGAGCACACGATCGACTGGCGCGCCGAGAACGCCGCCGCCAAGAGCGCCCGCCGCCGCGTGGAGATGGCCTCCCGCCAGCCCGAGGTTCTGCGGAAGCTCCTCGCGGCTTCCCGCGCGAAGCTCGGCAAGGTGGGCCCGCAGGCCGTGGCCCAGGATGCCGAGGCGGCCCGCATCGAGTGGGTCACCAAGCGGCTCATCGACCACGGTCGCATCCGCGCCGAGTCGCTCGGCTGGACCGACGTCTACACGCTCACCAAGGCCTTCGCCGAGCGCGCCGCCGAAGAGCTCTGGGGCACCGCCGGGCACCGCCTGTCGATCGTCCGCCCCTCGATCATCGAGAGCGCCCTGCGTCATCCGTTCCCGGGCTGGCTCGACGGCTTCAAGGTGGCCGACCCGCTGATCATGGCCTACGGCCGCGGCCAACTGCCCGAGTTCCCGGGCGTGCCCGACTCGGTGCTCGACGTCATCCCGGTCGACTTCGTGGTGAACGCGATCCTCGCCGCCGCCGTCACCCCGGCGACCGTCGACGAGCCGAACTACTACCAGATCACCTCCGGTGCCCGGAACCCGCTGCCGTTCCACACGATGTACGAGAACGTCAAGGAGTTCTTCACCAAGACCCCGATGCCGATGCCCGACGAGGGGGGCGACATCATCGTCCCGTCGTGGCGCTTCCCGGGCGGCCGCTCCGTGGAGCGCACCCTCCGCCTGCAGGAGCGCCTCACCGCGGCCGCCGACCTCGGCGTGGGCCGCATGCCGAGCACCCCGCGCACGCGGGAGTGGACGAAGTCGCTGCACCGCCGGCAGAGCGGCCTCGACCAGCTCCGCTACTTCGCCGAGCTCTACCGTGCCTACGTGCAGACCGAGCTCATCTTCGACGACCGCAACGCGCTCGCGCTGCACGAGTCGATCCCGGACGAGCTGAAGGCCGACCGCGGATTCGACGTGGCCGAGATCGACTGGCACGAGTACTTCCAGACCATCCACTTCCCCTCCATCACGGGCCTCACGAAGGCGTTCGCGAAGCGGCCGGCCGGCAAGGCCCGGGCCAAGCGCGCGCTGCCTGTGCGGAGCGACGTGCTCGCCGTGTTCGACTTCGAGGGCACCGTGGTCGAGTCGAATCTCGTGGAGCAGTACCTCTGGGTGCGGCTCGCGATGATCCCGAAGGCGCAGTGGCCGCAGGAGTTCGCCTCGCTCATGCTCTCGGTGCCGAAGTTCCTGCGGGTCGACCGACGCGACCGGGGCGAGTTCATCCGCACCCTCGTGCGCCGCTACAAGGGCATCCGGGTCGACGAGCTGCAGCAGCTCGTCGAGGGTCGCTACGGGGCCGCCATGCTCAGCCGGGCGATCCCGGATGCGCTGGACCGCGTGGCCCAGCACCGCGCGGCGGGTCACCGCACCGTGCTCGTGACGGGCGCGACGCGATCCGCGGCCGAGCCGTTCGCGCCGTTCTTCGATGACATCGTGGCCGGCGAGATGCACTCCTCGAAGGGCGTGCTCACGGGCTACCTCGCGACTCCCCCGCTCGTGGACGAGTCGCGGGCCGCGTGGCTCCGCGAGTACGCGAGCGCCCACGGCGCGAACCTCACCCAGTCGTACGGCTACGGCGACTCGCTCGCCGACGTGGCGTGGCTGCAGTTGCTGGGAAACGCCTCGGTGGTCAATCCCGACACCGATCTGTATCGGCACGCGCAACGAACCAAGTGGACGGTGGAGGACTGGACCAGGCGTTCATCCGAACGTCGGCCCTCACCCGCTAATCTGTCCCTGCTGCCCGACGTGCAGCCCGCCGCACCCGAGGAAGGAGACCGGTCGCGGAGTTCCGACTCCCGCTGACCGACATCTGCCATGGCATTCGACATCGACAAGTACACCGAGACCTCCGAGAAGGTCGCCTGGCAGGACCTCGATTTCTCCGACTTCCGCACGAATCCGCTGCCCGAGGGCACCCTGCGTTCGCTGCGGTACATGTGCGACATCGAGTACCACACCGTCTGCTACCTGCGCGACATGCTCGTGACCCCCTCGCACAAGGACGAGGACGTCACGGCGTTCATGACCATGTGGAACCGCGAGGAGTTCTGGCACGGCGAGGCGCTGGCCGCTGTTCTCGCCGAGCACGACGTGATCGTCGACTTCGACGAGCTCAAGGCCACGCGCCTGAAGCTCGGCTGGAAGGACCGCCTCGACCCCGTGAAGCAGTCGCTGCTCGGCAACATCGTGGGCGAGGGCTTCATCGCCGTGCACATGGTGTGGGGTGCCGCGAACGAGTGGTCGGCCGTGGCCGCCTACAACCGGCTCGCCGACCTCGAGCAGCACCCCGTGCTCGCCGAGCTGCTGCGCCGCATCGCCAAGCAGGAGGCCCGGCACGTGGCGTTCTACGCCACCCAGGCCCGCGAGCGCCTCGGCCGTTCCAAGCGCGCTCAGGTGCTCGCGCGCTTCGCGCTGAAGAACTTCTGGGGTCCCGTGGGCTCGGGCGTCATGACCGACGCCGAGGTCAAGCACGTGATGGGCCACCTCATGGGCGGCGCCGCCGGTCGCAAGGAGGCCGCGAAGATCGACGCCCACATCGCGCGCATGCCGGGCCTCGACGGCCTGACCATCGTGCAGGACGCCCTCGACGCGCGCGGCATCGCCGCGTAGCCGTCCGGATTCGCGGCCATGAAGTTCACGACGACGATCCTCGCGAGCGGCAAGAACAACACCGGCATCCCGGTGCCCGAGAGCGTCGTGGTGGCGCTCGACGCGGGCAAGCGGATCCCGGTGGTCGTCACGCTCGGCGACTACAGCTACCGCTCGTCGATCGTGTACTACGGCGGGCAGTTCCTGATCTCGCTGAGCGCCGAGAACCGCGCCGGATCGGGTGTGGCGGCGGGCGACGAGGTCGAGGTCGACGTGGTGGTCGACGACCAGCCGCGCGAGGTGGAGGTGCCGGCCGACCTGGCCGAGGCTCTCGCCGGTGACTCGGATGCGGCATCCGCCTTCGCTGCGCTGTCGTATAGCAACAAGCGGCGCGTCGTGCTCTCGATCGAGGGCGCGAAGACGCAGGAGACCCGCGACCGGCGCATCGCGAAGGCGATCGCCGACCTCCTCTGAGCTTGCGCCGGCGTCAGCCGACCGAGGACGGCACCGCCCTGGGCGGTCTCTGCCCAGGAACGTTCACGACTTGACAGAAGTTGCGCCTAAGAACGCCGACTTGACACATCTTGTGTCAAGTGGGTGAGGCGGCGTCAGTGTCGGTGAGGCGGCGGCGTCAGTGGCGGCGCTGCGTGGGGAGGAGCGAGAAGGCCACCGCGAGGGAGGCCGAGACGCACAGGATCCCGCCGAAGAAGACGAAGGCCTCGGTGTGGATGCCGAAGAGCACCATGCCCAGCATGAACAGGGCGATGGCTCCGATGGCGGCGAGCACGTTCATGGGGGGTCCTCCGATTCTGTGGCTTACCCAATACTAGAGGGTGTGGACGACGGGCTGGTGATCGGGGCGGACGGCCTGGCGCGCCCCGCGTGGGCGTCGGTCGATCCGCTTCTCCGCGACTACTACGACACCGAGTGGGGCATGCCCGTGACCGACGAGCGGGGCCTGTTCGAGCGGATCAGCCTCGAGGGCTTCCAGTCGGGCCTGTCGTGGGCGACCATCCTGCGGAAGCGGCCGTCGTTCCGCAAGGCGTTCGACGACTTCGATCCGGAGGCCGTCGCGACCTACGGCGAGGCCGACGTCGAGCGCCTGCTGGGTGACCCCGGGATCATCCGGAATCGCGCCAAGATCGTCGCCACGATCGGGAACGCCCGCGCGACCCTCGCGCTGCGGGACGACGCCGACGTGCCGGGCGGGCTCGCGGGGCTCGTCTGGTCGTTCCGGCCACCGAGCACGCCCGCCCCTGAGCGCTTCGCCGACATTCCCACGGCGACTCCGGAGTCGGCGGCCCTCGCGAAGGCGCTCCGCGCGAAGGGCTTCCGGTTCGTCGGTCCCACCACGATGTTCGCGCTCATGGAGGCCGTCGGCATCGTGGACACCCACCTCGTGCACAGTCATCGCCGGGGCTCCTCCGGTGTCTGGGCCCCGGCGTAGGCTGAAACCATGAGCGACAACGACGACACCACGGTCACCCACGTTCCCGCCGAGGAGCGCTACGTGCTCACGGTCGGCGGCGAGCCGGTGGGCTTCGCGGCCTACACCGATCAGGGCGGCGCCCGGATCTTCACTCACACCGAGATCGACCCCGCCCAGGGCGGCAAGGGCTACGGCAGCGTGCTCGTGGCCGGAGCGCTCGAGCAGGTGCGCGACGAGGGCGGCCTCCGCGTCGTGCCGGAGTGCCCGTTCGTGGCGAAGTACGTGGAGAAGCACCACGACTTCGACGACCTCATCGCCGCGGGCTGAGCCCTATCCGGGTGAGCTCCGGAAGGTCGAGGGTCACTCGGCCATCAGCCCGATGATGTTGCCGGACGGGTCGCAGAACCACGCGATGTCCGGCCCCATGTCGTGCTCCGAGCCCCGCATCACGCCTTTGTCGTCCTGCGGCATTCCCTCGTAGCGCTCGAAGACGACGCCGGCGGCGACGAGCTCGTCGATCGCGGCGTCGATGTCGGTCACCATGAGGTTGAGCACCGTGTAGACGGCGGGCTCGTGGTCCTCCTTCGGGTAGACCAGCACCTGCGCGCCCCCGGGCAGCGTCAGGTTCAGGATGCCCATCTCGTTCGTGTCCGTCTGCAGCCCGAGCGTGCCGCCGTAGAACTCGCGCGCCGCATCGAGGTCACGGGCGCTGAACCCGCTGAAGCCGTGGATGAACTCGACCATGATGTCTCCTCTGCTCTGAGCGTGGTACGCCCGCGTCGTGACCGATGTGGACACTGTCCACTATGTCATCCGCCGCACGCCCTGCCAAGGGTTCAGGCCGCGGCGTGCCGGCCGGATCTCCCCCGCAGATCCTTGCGGAGGATCTTGCCGGAGGCCGACTTCGGGATGACCTCGATGAACTCCACGAGCCGCACCTTCTCGTGCGGGGCCACCCGATCCTGCACCCAGGCGATGACCGTCTCCTCGTCGAGCTCCGCGGCGGCGGCGCGCACGACGTAGGCCTTCGGCACCTCCTGCCCGTCGTCGTCCGAGACGCCCACGACCGCCGCGTCGGCGATCTCCGGATGTGCGAGCAGCACGGCCTCGAGCACGGCCGGCGCCACCTGGTAGCCCTTGTACTTGATGAGCTCCTTGAGGCGGTCGACGATCGTGAAGACCCCGTCGGCGTCGACCGTCGCGATGTCGCCCGTGTGCAGCCAGCCGTCGGCGTCGATCGTGCGGCTCGTCGCCTCCTCGTCGTGCAGGTAGCCCGGCATCACCTGGGGCCCTCGCACGAGCAGCTCCCCGGGCGCGCTCGTGCCCTCGGCCGGCAGCACCAGTTCTGCAGCCGTCTCGACATCGACGAGGCGGCACTCGGTGCCCGGCACCGCCCGGCCGATCGACGAGCGGTCGACGCCCGGCTCACCGACGGGGATGACGTGCGTGACGGGGCTCGTCTCGGTCATGCCGTAGCCCTGGCAGACCTCGCAGCCGAGGCGCTCGGCCACGGCGCCCGCGAGCGTGCGGTCGAGCGGTGCCGCGCCCGAGAACACGACCTTCACGCTCGAGAGGTCGTAGTCGTCGACGAGCGGATGCTTCGCGAGGGCCACCGCGATCGGCGGCGCGATGAACACCCACGTGCAGCGGTGCTCGCTCACGGTGCGCAGGAACTCGGCGAGGTCGAACTTGGGCATGGTCACGAGGGCGGCGCGCTTCAGCAGCGCGAAGTCGAGAAGCACCGACATGCCGTAGATGTGGAAGAACGGCAGCACCGCGAGCACCCGGTCGTCGCGCCCGAGCCCGATCGCGCGCTCGCACTGCAGCACGTTGGCCACCAGGTTGCGGTGGGTGAGCATGACGCCCTTCGGATGCCCCGTGGTGCCCGAGGAGTACGGCAGCACGGCGAGGTGCGTGGCCGGATCGAACTCCACGATCGGCGGGGTGGCCCGGTCGAACAGCAGGTCACGGAGCGAGGGGTGGCCGTCGGCACCGTCGATCACGACGAGTCGCTCGGCGGGGATGCCCGCCGCATCGGCAGCCTCCTTCGCCTGCGGGTAGAGCGGCGAGACGGTGAAGAGCCAGCCCGCCTCGGCGCTCGTGAGCTGGTTCGCGATCTCGCCCGGCGTGTAGAGCGAGTTGATCGTGGTGGCGGTTCCGCCCGCGCGGAGGACACCGTGGAAGACCGTCGCGAAGGCCGGGATGTTGGGGCACAGGATGCCCACCCGGTCGCCCACGGCGAGCCCGCGCGAGGCGAGCGACCCGGCGAGCGCGTCGATCTGGGCCACGAGCTGGCGGTAGCTCGTCTCGTCGCCCGAGCCGCCGTCGACGAGGGCGACCCGGTCGAGGTCGGCGTCGGCGAGGTCGCCGAAGAGGAGGTCGTAGACGCTCAGCGGCGGGATCTCGACGGGGTCGAGGGCCACGACCGAGGCGGCGGACCCGGTGGTGCCGACCGCCGCGGTGTCGGACTCGGCGGTGTCGGAGTCGGCGGTGTCGCCGCGATGCAGTGCGCGGGACAGGAACGATCGGGCCATGGGCTATCTCCTTCGATAGTCGTGCCGCTATTTGACTACCGACCCGCCCGCCACCGCAAGGGCGGAGGCCCCAGAGCGCGGTGATCCGCAGGGGGCCACGCGGATTCACGCGGATCCGCCCACCGGCGGCCACCGGTCAGGCCAGGCGGATGCCGTTCTGCAGCCGGGTGCGCAGGTCGAAGACGCGGTCGATGCTTTCGCGACCCCCGGCGTCTCGCCCGCCACCGCGGCCGGCACCCGATCCGTTGCGGAGCAGCTGCGGCAGGAGCGAGCGGCGGACGAGCACGGAGCCGGCCAGCCGCCCCCGGCCGACCACGTCGAGCGGTTCGGCCAGTGCGGCATCCGGGACCACGATCACGAGCGCCGTGAACTTCACGCCCAGCGAGCGGGAGAGCGCCTTCGTGCCGCGGTACAGCTCGTGCAGGGGCTCCTCGTCGGGGTGGATGCCCTCCCCCACGACCTCGTCCTTCCGCAGGCGCACGTGACCCCCGCGATCCTCGGACTGCACCGCGAAGAGGCCCGCGGGGCCGAGCACGACGTGGTCGATGGTCTCGGGCACGCCGTCGAGGGTGCGGCCCGTGAGCACGTTGTTCCAGATCGTGAAGCCGAGCCCCAGGCCGCCGACGATGCCGGCGGTCGCCTCCTCGGCGAGCGCCTTGGCGAGCCAGGCCCGGATCTCGCGCGGGGCCGACCGCACGAGGGCGGGGTCGTAGGGGTCGTCGATGGTCACACCGCGGCCGGCCCACTCGCGCACGAGCCGCAGGTAGATCTCGCGCTCCTGGCCGCCGGGGTGGCCGTAGCTGCGGGCGCGCACCTCGGAGCTGCGGGCGCGGGCCCTCGCCGACGAGGCGTGGGAGGGCGGGCCGAAGCCCGCGCCCGGGGTCGACGAGGAGCCCGAGGCGCCGGCCGCGTGCGCGTCGCCGTAGCCGTTCGCACCCCGGCTGCTGCCGCGGTCGTAGGCGGCGCGGTCGTCGGGGGTGCCGATCAGCTCCCAGGCGTGCTGCACGGCCACGAAGCGGGCGGCGTCGCCTCCCGTGTCGGGGTGCGTCTCGCGGAGGAGACGGCGGTAGGCACGGCGCAGCTCATCGTGCGAGACGCTGGCCTCCACGCCGAAGACCTCGTACGGCGTTCTCGAGGCGGGGCTTTCAGGCACCCGCACCACGATACCGGGCGGTCGCGGCGAGGATGCTGTCAGGGCGCGTCGGTGACGCGCAGGACGAGCACCGGGCACGGCGCGTGGATGAGCACGTCGTGGCTGACCGAGCCGAGCAGGAACCGGCTGAGGCCGCGGCGGCCGTGACTGCCCACCACGAGGAGCTCCGCCTCGGCCCCGGCGGCGATCAGGGCCGTGGCGGGAGAGTCCAGCACGATGCTGGTCTCGATCGACGGGACGGCGTGCTGCGCGGCATCCGGTGCGGACCGCAGCCCGGCGAGCGCCTCGTCGACCGCCGTGCGGGTGTTCTGCTCGAGCGCGTCGTAGAGCGCGGGGTCGTCGGTGAACTCCGGGGTGGCGAGGGGCGGGAGGGTCCACGCGCTCAGCACGCGGAGGGGTGCCTCGAGAGCGGCGGCCTCGGCGGCGGCGCGCGCGAGCACCGGCACGGCGGCCTCCGAGCCGTCGAGGCCCACGACCACGCCGGATCGGTGGCCGGCGGCGGAGTGCTCCGGGATGACGACGACGGGCACGGTCGCCGACGCCGCGACCTTCACGCTCACCGATCCCGTGGTGACCCGGTGGTAGAGGTCCTTGCCGGCGGAGCCGACGACCAGGAGGCCGGCGCCGATCTCCTCGGCCACCGCGGTGAGCACCTCCGCCGGTCGCCCGGCCACCACCCGGGAGTGCACGTCTATGTGCGGGGCCTTGGAGTCGGCGTTGAAGGCGGCGCCCCCGAGCAAGACCTCCCCGTGCCGGCGGATGGCGGGACTCGCGGCGTAGGCATCCGAGTCCCAGGAGTCGTCGGCGACGAAGACGACCTCCACGTCGGCCTGCACGCGCTCGGCCCGCCGCAGCGCCCAGTCGAGGGCGACCCCGGCCGAGTCGGATCCGTCGTAGCCGACGACGATGGGTGCGGTCATGGGAGCCTCCCTGCTCGATGCCTCCGATTCTGTCGCATCCGTTCGCTCGGGTGCGAGGGCTCTGCGACGGATCGACCTGCGGAGACCCGGAATACTGGGACGGCGGGTGCGTTGACAGGTGCATACGTTCGCATGGAAAAACCAGGAGATCACGATGACCCAGCAGCTCGAACTCGGCCTCGACACCTTCGGCGACGTCACCGCCGACGAGGCGGGGCAGCCGCTGCCCGCCGCCCAGGTGCTGCGGAACCTCGTGGACCAGGGCGTGCTGGCCGACGAGGTCGGCATCGACTTCATCGGCTTCGGCGAGCACCACCGCGACGACTTCGCCGTCTCCGCCCCTGAGGTCGCTCTGGCCGCCGTCGCCGCGCGCACGTCGCGCATCCGTCTCGGCTCGGCCGTGACCGTGCTCTCCTCCGACGACCCGATCCGCGTGTTCCAGAGGTTCTCGACCCTCGACGCCGTCTCGAACGGGCGCGCCGAGGTCATCCTCGGCCGCGGCTCGTTCACCGAGTCGTTCCCGCTCTTCGGCTTCGAGCTCTCCGACTACGAGCGGCTCTTCGAGGAGAAGCTCGAGCTCTTCGCGGCCGTCCGTTCCCAGGAGCCCGTGAGCTGGGAGGGCACGACGCGCGCCCCGCTCGTGCAGCAGAGCGTCTACCCGCCCGTCGAGAACGGACTGCTGAAGACCTGGGTCGGCGTGGGCGGCAGCCCCGAGTCGGTCGTGCGGGCCGCACGCTACGGCTTCCCGCTCATGCTCGCCATCATCGGCGGTGAGCCCTCGCGGTTCGCCCCCTTCTCCGACCTCTACCGGCGGGCTCTCGCCCAGTTCGAGCTGCCGCTTCAGCCCATCGGCGTGCACTCCCCCGGACACGTCGCCGACACCGACGAGGAAGCGCGCGAGCAGCTGTGGCCGCACTACCAGCTGCAGATGAACCGGATCGGGCGCGAGCGCGGCTGGTCGCCCATGGGCCGCGCGCACTTCGAGCAGGAGGTCGCGCACGGATCGCTCTACGTCGGCTCCCCCGAGACCGTCGCGCAGAAGATCGCGGCGACCGCGCGCACCGTGGGGATCGACCGGTTCGACCTCAAGTACGGCAACGGACAGCTGCCGCACTCGGCGCTCATGCGCTCGATCGAGCTGTACGGCACCCAGGTCATCCCGCGGGTGCGCGAGCTGCTCGGCTAGTCGCCGCTCGGCTGGTCGATGCCCGGCTGGTCGCTGTGCGCGCCGGAGGCCAGGTGCGCCTGGAACTCTCTCGCCAAGAGGGAGCGCTTGACCTCCACACCCCACGCGAAGCCGCCCATCGTGCCGTCGCCGCGGAGCACCCGATGGCAGGGCACGAAGAGGGCGGGCGCGTTCTTCGCGCACGCGCTCGCGGCCGCCCGCACCGCGAGCGGGCGGCCGAGCTCGGCCGCGAACTGCTGGTAGGTGAGGGGGTGGCCCGGCGTGATCGTG
>NZ_JAHFUY010000081.1 GCF_023264895.1 Herbiconiux sp.
CCGATCCGGTCGCCGCCCTCGACGCCGCCCGCCGCGCCGCCACCCGAGCCATCGACGCCGACGCCCTCGCCCGCTACGATGCGAGCGGCCTGCGCTCGTGACGCCGCCGGAGCAGCCACCCGGCGGCAAGCCCGGACGCGAGCCCCGCCGCCGCCACCCCGTCCTCCGCACCACGGCGGCAGCCATCGCCACCGCCCTCGTGCTGGCCGTCGCCGCCTTCCTCGTCTACGCCCACATCACCTTCGCCGCCGAGCGCGCTCCCGTCGAGGCCCTGGCCGCCGACCCCGCCGTCACCACCGAGTGGACCTACGACCACGTCATCCTCACCCCCGCCGACCCCGACGGCACCGGTCTCGTCTTCCTCGCCGGCGCCAAGGTCGACCCCCTCGCCTACGCCGACAAACTCAGCGGGGTCGCCGCATCCGGCACCACGATCGTGGTCGTGCGGCCCGTGCTCAACTTCGCGATCGCCGAGTTCCGCACCCTCGAGGCGTTCACCTCCCTCGCCCCCGACGTCGAGGAGTGGTTCGTGGGCGGCCACTCCCTCGGCGGCGTGAAGGCCTGCCAGTACGCCGCCGACCCCGCGGTCACGGGACTCGTGCTCTTCGCCTCCTACTGCGCCGGCGACGAGTCAGGGCTCGGCAAGCCGGTCCTCTCCCTCTCGGGCGAGAACGACGGTCTCAGCACGCCCGCGAAGATCGAGGCCTCCCGCGATGCGCTCCCGAGCGACACGATCTTCGTGCAGCTCCCCGGCGCCACCCACGCGCAGTTCGGCGACTACGGCCTGCAGCCCGGCGACGGCGCCGCCACCACCACGGATGCCGCGGTGCGCTCCGAGATCACCGCCGCGCTCACCGACTTCATCAGAACCTCGACCGCAACCGGCTGACGCACCGAATCGCACGCACCGACACACCCGACGCACCACCTGAAGCACCACCCACCCGTCAGGCGGCCGGCCCCAGCAGCACCGCGAACATCGCCACGGCCCCGCCGATGATGAAGAACATCGTGCCCAGCTGCATCGTGCGGCTCTTGTTCCGGCTCGCGGTCGGCACGTCCACCTCGAGGATGGGACACCCCGACCACCCGATCAGCCCCACGCTGAGCACCACGAGCACCGACCCCACCCACCACAGCACCTGCAGATCGTCCGGAAGCTGCGCCGGCCGCCACCCCGACGACAGCAGCATCCCCAGCACGATCGCCGCCGAGCCCGCCGCCACGGCGAACCACGCCGTCCCGGTCCACATGATCCGCTGCACGTTCGTCTCGGCCGACATGAGCGGGTGGATGCGTGCTGTCTCGTTCTCTCTGGTCACAACCCAATTGTGAACCTCGGTCAACTAGTTCGCACCGTCCACAAGCAAAGAGGCCCGGCCACCCAGAAGATTCCGGATGATCGGGCCTGTTCGTGCGCGAGGGGGGACTTGAACCCCCACGCCCTTGCGGGCACTGGCACCTGAAGCCAGCGCGTCTGCCAATTCCGCCACTCGCGCGAACTAGGAGAGATTAGCATGCGGATGCGGCGTGGTGCGAACCACGGCGGCCTCCAGAACCCCCTCGCCGCCGGAACGAGGGGAATTGTCACCCAGGACAAGTAACATCGTCCTAGCGTTCACGCCTTGACGACTCCCGGCTGCGCGAAATCCTGTGCCGAGAAGCGCGAGCAGACAGCCCGAGCAGAGAGCCCGAGCAGACAGCCCCAGAAAGGGAACCGAACGACGTGGGAATCCTGGACAACTTCGAGAAGGGTCTCGAGCGCGCCGTCAACGGCGCCTTCGCGAAGACCTTCCGCTCGGGGCTCCAGCCGGTCGAGATCTCCGCGGCACTGAAGCGCGAGCTCGACACCAAGGCGGCCGTCGTATCGCGCGATCGCATCCTCGTTCCCAACAGCTTCCGCGTGCTCCTCGCCTCGGCAGACCACCAGCGCATGACCACCATCGGCCCCACCCTCATCGACGACCTGACGCAGATCGTGCAGCAGCACGCCGCGCAGCAGGGCTTCCAGTTCGCCGGCGGCATCTCGATCGACCTCGTGGAGAACCCCTCGCTCACCACGGGCGTCATGCAGATCGAGTCGGCCAACGTGCAGCAGAACGTGAGCTGGATGCCGGTGGTCGACATCGCGGGCACGCGTCATCCGCTCACCCGCTCGCGCACCATCATCGGCCGCGGCAGCGACGCCGACATCACGGTCGACGACACGGGCACGAGCCGCAAGCACGTCGAGATCCTGTGGGACGGCACGCGCGCCGAGGCCCGCGACCTCGGCTCCACGAACGGGTCGCAGCTGAACGGCCAGTCCTTCTCTCGCGCGGCCCTCGAGCCCGACTCCGTCATCCAGATCGGCCGCACGAGCATCGTCTTCCGCATCGTGCCGCAGTCCGGCAGCCGCGCCGGCGGCAGCGGCGGCAGCCGCCCCAACGGCAGCTCCGGATCCGGCGGCAGCGGCGCCCACCGCCCGAGCAGCCCGTCCGCCCCAGCCTCCTCCCGCCCGCCGCAGTCCGATCCCGGCGGATTCTGGAGGTAGGCGGGCGATCATGAGCGAACTCACACTCCTCATCCTCCAGCTCGCCTTCCTGGCGCTGCTCTGGGTGTTCATCTTCATCGTGGTCTACGCCATGCGCTCCGACCTGTTCGGCCAGCGGGTGCGGAAGCTCCGCGAGGCTCCCGCGGGCGGCCAGCCGTCCCAAGGCGGCGCACAGGGCAACGCCCAGGGCGGCGCAGCCCAGCAGACCGCGCAGCCGCAAGCTCCGGCAGCTCCCCCGCCCCCCGCGCCGAAGGTGCCCACCTTCGTGCCCGCCCCCGGCACGGAGCTGAGCGGCCCCCCGCGCGCCACCACCTCCAACGCCGGCCGCCTCGTCATCACCTCCGGCCCCAAGTCGGGCAGCGAGATCAGTCTCGGCACCGAGCCGCTCACGATCGGCCGCTCCTCCGACTCCAGCGTCGTCATCCGCGACGACTACACCTCCACCCACCACGCCCGGCTCATGATCTGGGGTGACGAGTGGGTCATCCAGGATCTCGACTCCACGAACGGAACCTTCCTCGACGGCAATCGCGTCACCGCCCCGGTGCACATCCCGCTGAACACGCCGATCCGCATCGGCGCCACGAGCTTCGAACTCCGACGGTGAGCCTATGGCGATCGTGACCGTGAGCGCGGCCGTGTCCCATGTGGGCAAGATCCGCTCCAACAACCAGGACTCGGGCTTCGCGGGGCAGACGCTCTTCGCGGTGGCCGACGGCATGGGGGGTCACGCGGGAGGCGATGTCGCGAGCGCGCTCGCCCTCAAGCGCCTGATCGAGATCGACGGCGAGTACAGCTCGGCCGTCGATGCGGAGTTCGCGCTGCAGGAGGCCATCGTCGCGGCGAACGCCGTGCTCACCGAGACCGTCTACGACCACCCCGAACTCACCGGCATGGGCACCACCCTGAGCGCCCTCGTGCGGGTGGGCCACAGCGTCGCGCTCGCGCACATCGGCGACTCCCGCGTCTACCGGCTCCGGGAGGACGTGCTCACCCAGATCACCGTCGACCACACCTTCGTGCAGCGCCTCGTCGACTCGGGCCGGATCACGGCCGAGGAGGCCAAGACGCACCCCCGCCGCTCCGTGCTCATGCGCGTGCTCGGCGACGTCGACGCGGCCCCCGAGGTCGATCTGCAGGTGATGGACACCCGGCCGGGCGACCGCTGGATGCTCTGCTCCGACGGCCTCTCGGGTGTCGTGGAGCACGACGAGATCGAGGAGATCCTCAAGAGCAGCATCACGCCGCAGGATGCCGCGAACGGGCTCCTCAAGGTGAGCCTCGACCACGGCGCTCCCGACAACGTCACGGTGGTCGTGGTCGACGTGCACCAGTCGTTCGAGACCCCCGAGGTGGCGCCGGTCACGGTCGGCTCGGCCGCCCAGCCCATCGCCTTCGAGCAGACCGTCGGCCGCCGCACCTCCCGCATCCCGGGCCTCCGCCTGCACCCGCGGAGCCCCGCGAGCTCCGAGCCGAGCCACTTCGAGCCCGAGTCGGCCGACTACCTCGACGAGCTGATCGAGGAGGACCGCCGACGCAGCCGCCGCCGCAAGGCCACCTGGCTCGTGGGCGTCCTGATCGTGCTCGGCATCATCGCGGGCGTGCTCTACGCGGGCTACCAGTGGACCCAGACGCGCTTCTACGTGGGCGAGGCCAACGGCTACGTCGCCATCTACCAGGGCGTGCAGCAGGGCATCGGCCCGGTGCAGCTCTCGCACGTCTTCCAGCAGACCGACGTCGAGACGGATGCGCTGCCGCCGTACACGAGACGCCAGGTCGAGACCACGATCAGCGCCGACTCGGTGACCGCCGCCCTCGAGATCGTCAAGCGCCTGAGCGACGCCGCAGCCACGGGCATCGACCAGAACGTCGACCGGCCGAGCACCGCCACGCCCACTCCGACCCCCACCCCCACGCAGGCACCTGCACCTGCACCTGCCCCCGCACCCGCTCCGGAGCCGGCCCCATGACCGACGTCACCGCTGCCGTCGCCACCGAGACCCCCACCAAGGGCGTCCGGCGCATCCGCGTGCCGCAGAAGCTGCGCAACCTCGAGCTGTTCCTCATCATCCTGGTGTGCGCGTTCAACGCCTTCGCGGTCGTCCTCGTGCAGTTCGGGGCCCTCGGCTACGCCGACAGCACGGTCGTCTACCTGGGCGCGGGCCTCTCGATCCTGGTCTTCGGCATGCACATCGCGCTGCGCTTCGTGGCCACGAACGCCGATCCGTTCATCCTGCCGATCGCGGCGCTCCTGAACGGCATCGGGATCGCGATGATCTACCGCATCGATATCGCCGAGAAGCTCACCGGCTGGGAGAGCACGGCGGTGCGGCAGGTGGTGTGGACCGCGGTGGCCGTGGCCATCTCGATCGCCGTCATCCTCGTCATCCGGAACCACCGCGTGCTCCAGCGCTACACCTACATCGCGATGCTCGTGGCGGCCGTGCTGCTGCTCCTGCCGATGCTCCCGGGCATCGGCCAGGAGATCAACGGCGCCCGGGTCTGGATCCACGTCGGCTCGTTCTCGTTCCAGCCCGGCGAGGTGGCCAAGATCGCCCTCGCCGTGTTCTTCGCGGGCTACCTCGTGTCGCGCCGCGACAGCCTCTCGATGGTCGGCACGAAGTTCCTCGGCATGCGCTTCCCGCGTGCCCGCGACCTCGGGCCCATCCTCGTGCTCTGGGCCCTGTCGATGTCGGTCATCATCTTCCAGCGCGACCTCGGAACGGCGCTGCTCTACTTCGGCCTCTTCGTCGTCATGATCTACGTGGCCACGGGCCGGGCGAGCTGGGTCGTGCTTGGTGTGGGCCTGTTCCTCGCGGGCGGCGTGCTCGCCGGCCAAGTGCTCACCTATGTCAACGACCGGTTCACGAACTGGTTCGACGCCTTCAACCCGGCCAACTACGAGGCCGTGGGCGGCAGCTACCAGCTCGTGCAGGGCCTCTTCGGGCTCGCCAGCGGGGGCATGATCGGCACCGGTCTCGGCCAGGGCCGCCCCGACATCACCCCACTGGCGCAGAGCGACTACATCATCGCCTCGCTCGGCGAAGAGCTCGGCCTCGCCGGCATGTTCGCCGTGCTGGCGCTCTACCTGCTCTTCATCGCACGCGGCTTCCGGATCAGCTTCGCCGGGCAGGACGACTTCGGTCGGCTCCTCGGCGTGGGCCTGTCGTTCACCGTCGCGCTGCAGTGCTTCATCGTGATCGGCGGCGTCACCCGCGTCATCCCGCTCACCGGCCTCACGACGCCGTTCATGGCGGCGGGCGGTTCGTCGCTCGTGGCGAACTGGATCATCGTGGCGCTGCTGCTCCGGCTCTCGGACACAGTGCGCAATCAGCCCAGGCTGGTGATCTAGACCGGTGACCCGAGAACTCAAGCGCGTGAGCGTCGTCGTGTTCCTGATGTTCCTGACGCTGTTCGTGTCGACCACGATCATCCAGTACTTCCAGGCCGGCAACCTCGACGGCGACGCCCGCAACGCCCGTTCCATCTACGCGAGCTACGACACCGAGCGCGGCCCCATCCTCGTCGACGGCCAGCCGATCGCGCTCTCGGTGCCGACCACCGACGAGTTCAAGTACCAGCGCACCTACCCGGCCGGCCCGCTCTACAGCGCGGTCACGGGCTACTACACGCTCGGGCAGGGATCGAGCCAGATCGAGCAGTCCCTCAACGACTACCTCTCGGGCACCTCGGAATCGCAGTTCCTCGACTACCTCAACCGCCTGGTCACGGGGCAGAACCCCCAGGGCGCCTCGGTCGAGCTCACGATCGACCCCGTGCTGCAGCAGACCGCCTACGACGCCCTCGGCGACCAGCGCGGTGCCGTCGTGGCCATCGAGCCGGCGACCGGCCGGATCCTCGCCATGGTCTCCAAGCCCGACTACGACCCCAACTCCCTCGCCGTGCACGACACCCAGCAGGTCATCGACACCTACGACACCCTGCTGGCCGCCGACGGCGATCCGCTCATCAACAAGTCGATCAACGCGCTCTACCCGCCCGGGTCGACCTTCAAGATCGTCACCACCGCGGCGGCCGTGCAGACCGCGGGCCTCGGCGTCGACCACACCGAGCCCAACCTCGCGCGGCTCCCCCTCCCGGGCTCGAGCAACACCGTGAGCAACGCCGGCGGCGGAACCTGTGGAGGCGGCGACACCACCACGATCGCCACGGCCTTCGTGCTCTCCTGCAACATCCCGATGGCCGAGCTCGGCATGGAGATCGGTGAGGGCGCGCTCGGCGACATGGCCGACTCGTTCGGCTTCGGCGCCGAGCTGGCCGTGCCGATGGACGTCTCGGCGAGCCTGTACCCGCGCGGTCTCGACGACGCGCAGGTCGCCTTGTCGGCCTTCGGCCAGGGCAGCGACGTCGCCACGCCCCTCCAGATCGCGCTGCTCTCGGCCGCCGTCGCCAACGGCGGCACCCTGATGACCCCCACCCTCGTCGACGAGATCCGGGCACCGGATCTGAGCGTGCTCGAGAGCTTCGAGGCGAAGGAGCTCGGCACCCCGCTGAGTTCGGTAACAGCTTCGACACTATCCGCGCTGATGGTCGATGCCGTCGAGAGCGGCGCGGGGACTAATGCAAGAATAGACGGGGTCAGTGTGGCCGGTAAGACCGGCACCGCGGAGAACGGGGAGGGCGATCCCTACACCCTGTGGTTCACCGGTTTCGCTCCCGCGGACAACCCTCGGGTCGCGGTCGCAGTGGTCGTGGAGGACGGCGGCGGACTGGGCCAGGACGGGACGGGGAACGAAGTGGCCGCACCGATCGCACAACGAGTACTAGAGGCGGGCTTGAGCAGATGAGACCCACAGCAGGGGTGACCTTCGGGGGCCGGTACGAGCTGTCCAATCGCATCGCGATCGGCGGCATGGGCGAGGTCTGGCAGGCCACCGACCTCGTGATCGGGCGCACCGTCGCCATCAAGATCCTGAAGGACGAGTACCTGGGCGACCCGGGCTTCCTCGAGCGCTTCCGCGCCGAGGCCCGTCACGCCGCGCTCGTCAACCACGAGGGCATCGCCAACGTCTTCGACTACGGCGAGGAGGAGGGAAGCGCCTACCTCGTGATGGAGCTCGTGCCCGGCGAGGCGCTCTCCACCATCCTCGAGCGCGAGCACGTGCTCTCGACCGACCGCGTGCTCGACATCGTCGCGCAGACCGCTCTCGCCCTGCAGGCCGCTCACGCCGCGGGCCTCGTGCACCGCGACATCAAGCCCGGCAACCTGCTCATCACGCCCGACGGCCGCGTCAAGATCACCGACTTCGGGATCGCCCGGATCGCCGACCAGGTGCCACTCACGGCCACCGGTCAGGTGATGGGCACGGTGCAGTACCTCTCGCCCGAGCAGGCGAGCGGGCACCCCGCCTCACCGACCACCGACATCTACTCCCTCGGCATCGTGGCCTACGAGTGCCTCGCCGGCAAGCGCCCGTTCACGGGTGAGTCGCAGGTGGCCATCGCCATGGCGCAGATCAACGAGACGCCGCCCGACCTCCCGGTCACGGTGGCCGAGCCCGTGCGCAACCTCGTGCTCTCCTGCATCGCCAAGAAGCCGGAGGACCGCCCGTCGTCGACCGGCAGCCTCGCGCGCGCCGCCATGGCTCTCCGCCGCGGCGACATCGCCTCCGCGGCCGCCGCCGTCCCGGCCGTGCTCGGCAACGAGCCGCTGCCGCCCACCACGGCCACACAGCTCATGCCGGCTCCCGGCTCCACCACCGAGGCCACGCAGCTGCTCTCCACGCCCGGTGCCGCCTCCGCCGCGCCGATCATCCCCGCCGGTGCGGCCGCCACGCAGGTCGACGAGGTCGAGGAGGAGCCCAAGAAGCGGAGCGCCTGGACCTGGCCGCTCATCGTGCTCATCATCATCCTGGGCCTCGTGCTCGTGGGCACGATCGTGGCCCTCGTGGTGCAGAACACCGGCGGCAGCACGCCCGCCACCACCACGCCCCCGGCGCCGACCTCCTCGACACCGACGCCGTCGGTCACTCCTTCCACGAGCCCCACCCCCACCGTGGTGGCGGTCTCGGAGTCGGAGCTCCGCGGTAAGTCGTTCGACGAGGCGGCCGCCCTCCTCTCGGAGAAGGGCCTCAGCGCGGCCCGTGTCGTCGGCAACGCGGCCCCCTCGGCCGACCAGGTCGACTTCGTCTACCAGGCCACCCCCGTGGGCAACGTGCAGAAGGGCTCGACCATCTCGCTCACGGTCTACGGCGACGTCATCGTTCCGGATGCTCCCACCGCGGCCCCCACGGGCGGCACCGGCGTCGCCGACGGCGAGGTCGAGCCCGGCGGCACCTTCGTGGTCAACTGGACCTCGTACAGCTGCCCGTCCGGCACGACCCTCGACACCTACACGCTCGAGGCCACGAACGCCACGATCACCATCCAGCCGGGCACGAGCCCCTCGGCCACCCTGGTGGCCCCGACCGAGCCCGGCGCGAGCATCGAGATCCGCTACAGCGTCTCGTGCTCGGGATCCGTCTCGGGCTTCTCGCCCTCGCTCACCCTGGTCACGTCGGAGCCTCCGGCCCCGAACCCCACCGTGACTCCCGCCGAACAGGACTGACCGGGTGACTGACGACAACCGACTCCTCGCCGGGAGGTATCGCCTCGGCGAGCTCATCGGCCGAGGCGGCATGTCCAACGTCTACTCGGGCCGTGACGAGCGGCTCGGCCGCCAGGTCGCCATCAAGCTGCTCAAGTCGTCGCTCGCCGGAGACCCGATCTTCCGCACCCGCTTCCGTCAGGAGGCGCAGGCGGCGTCGCGCATGGCGCATCCCACCATCGTGCGCGTCTTCGACGCGGGCGAGGAGCGGGTGGCGGAGGCCGGCGGCTTCGAGGGCGTCGTGCCGTTCATCGTCATGGAGTTCGTCGAGGGCAAGCTGCTGAAGGACCTGATCCGCGAGGGTCCCGTCGACTCGGCCGAGGCGATCCGCATCACCGAGGGCATCCTCACCGCTCTCGAGTACTCGCACCGCGCGGGCGTCGTGCACCGCGACATCAAGCCGGGCAACGTCATGGTCACCCACGGCGGCCAGGTCAAGGTGATGGACTTCGGCATCGCCCGCGCCATCTCCGACTCGTCGGCCACGGTCGCGCAGACCACCGCGATCCTCGGCACGGCCCAGTACTTCTCGCCGGAGCAGGCGCGCGGCGAATCCGTCGACGCCCGCACCGACCTCTACTCCACGGGCGTCGTGCTGTTCGAGATGCTCACGGGGGAGCCGCCCTTCAAGGGCGAGACCCCCGTGGCGGTCGCCTACCAGCACGTCAGCGAGATGCCGGTCGCGCCCTCGAGCATCAATCCGCTCGTCTCGCCCGCCATCGACCAGGTGGTGCTGCACGCCCTCGCGAAGGACCGGTTCGCCCGGTTCCAGAGCGCCGTGGAGTTCCGCGCCGACCTCGAGGTGGCCGGTGCCGGCAAGATCCCCTCGAAGCGACTTCCGGCCGATGACTTCCAGTCATCGCTGTTCGGTGCACCCCCGAGCCTCGCCCAGGGCAACGAGTCGGCTCTCACGCAGCTCGCGGGTGACGACGAGTACGCCGTGCGCACGCAGTCGCGCCCACCCGTGGTGTGGATCTGGGCGGGAATCGCCTCGGTCGCCGTCATCCTGGTCGCCATCGTGTTCTGGGTGCTCACGCTCCAGCCCTCCGACGAGCTGCCCTCGATGTCGCGCGAGGTGCCGACCATGACGGGCCAGAGCTTCGACGCAGCGGATGCGACGCTGCAGCAGCTCGATCTCGTCACCGCGCGCTTCGACCAGTACCACGACACCATCCCCGAGGGTCAGGTGATCGAGACCGATCCTCCGGCAGGCACCATCGTGAGCCCCGAGACGGTGATCGAGGTGAAGGTCTCGCTCGGACGGCAGAGTGTGGCCGTGCCCGACCTCACCGGCCAGAACGTGGAGCAGGCCTCGGCCGCCCTCACGGGCGCGGGCTTCGTCGTGGGGCAGACCATCGTGGAGAACTCCCCGGATGTCCCGGCCGGGATCGTGCTCCGCACCGATCCCGCGAACGCCACCGCCGCCTTCAACGGCGACACCATCGACCTGGTGGTCTCCAGCGGCATGGTGTCGGTTCCGGATGTCGCGGGTCAGCCCATCGACATCGCCGCCGACACGCTGACGTCGCAGGCGAAGCTCCAGGTGCGCGTCGAGCAGGATCCTGGCTGCCCTGCGCAGCCCGCGAGCCCGGTCTCGTCGCAGTCGATCGCGGAGGGCGACGCCATGCAGGGCTCGGAGATCGTCATCCGCTACTGCACCGGCCCCGCCGCCTGATCACGGAGCCCTGCGTCGAGACCTGCCAGGTCGAGAACGAACCGGTAGCGCACGTCGCCCTTCTCGAGGCGCTCGAGCGCGTCGCCGACCTCGCCCGCCGGGACCACCTCGACGTCGGCGACGATGCCGTGCTCGCCACAGAAGTCGAGGAGCTCCTGGGGCGAGCGGCGACCACCGCTCCCGGCGGAGGCCAGTCGCTTGCGGCCCACCAGGAGGTCGATCGTCTCGACGGTCACCGGCCCGAGGTGGCCGAGGCTGAAGAGCGTGCCGTCGAGGTCGAGCGCCCGTAGGTAGGGCGCGAGCTCGTGCGGCACGGCGACCGTGTCGAGGATGACGTCGACCGAGCCGCGTGCGGCCGCCATGGCGTCCGCGTCGGTGGACACGACGACGTGAGCGGCGCCGAGCCGTTCCGCATCACGCGCCTTGGCGGGGGTCGTGGTGAACACCGTCACCTCGGCCCCGAGGGCGCGGCCGAGTCGCACCGCGAGGTGCCCGAGCCCGCCGATCCCGGCCACCCCGAGTCGCGTGCCGATGCCGACTCCCGCCGCGCGGAGGGGCTCCCAGACCGTGACTCCCGCGCAGAGGAGCGGAGCCACCGCGGCCGGCTGGAGCGTGGCGGGTCGGTGGTAGACGAACCGGTCGCGCACGACGTACCGGCCGGAGTAGGCCCCGGCGGTGATCGAACCGTCGAGGCGGTCCCGGCCGCCGTAGGTCAGCGTCGGGAACTCCTCGCAGAAGTTCTCCTGCCCCGCCGAGCACATCCGGCAGGTGCCGCAGGAGTCGACGATGTTGCCCACCGCGACCGGATCACCCGGTGCGAATCCGCTCACCGCGGCACCGACCGCCACCACCTCACCCACGAACTCGTGCCCCGGGACGAGCGGGAACGTTCCGCCCTGCTCCACCGGAGTGTGCAGGGCGTGGAGGTCGCTGTGGCAGACGCCGCAGAACGTCACGCGCACGTCGACGTCATCGTCGCGGAGGTCCCGGCGCGAGATGGTCTCATCACGATCACGGATCCTCGACGCAGCGACCACGGAGTTCGCCGAGCACAGGATGGCCGGCGCGCGGGTCGACCGCATCGCGGAGCTGTCCGGCCTGAGCAAGCCCATGCTGTACTCCTACTTCGGCGGCAAGGAGAAGCTCTTCGACGCCGTGTTCGAGGCGCACGTCATCGGCAACGGCGAGCGCGTTCCCTTCACCGCCGACGACCTGCCCGGCTACGTGTCGCGGCTCTACGACGACTACCTCACCGATCCGTCGCTCGTGCGCCTGCTGATGTGGAAGCGCCTCGAGCGCGACGGCACCGGCTACCTGTTCTCCGGCCTCGAGCAACGGGACGCCCAGCACATCCGGGACATCGAGGAGCAGCAGCGGGCAGGACGCGTGCGGGACGACATCGACGCCCGTGACATCTGGTCGCTGCTGATCGCGACCGCAGCGACCTGGGCCCAGGGATCCATCACCGAGGTCGCCACCGCCGGCGATCCGGAGTCGACGCACGCGCGCCGGCGGGCCGCCCTCGTCGCCTACCTGGGTGGAGCGCTCGCGCCGTAGACCGGCGCGGCCTCGGCTCAGACCGCGCGGAGCAGGGGGTTGAGGTGAGCCGCCTTCTCAGGGGCCTCGTCGAGGCCCGCGACGGCGAGCCAGTTGCCGAGCATGGCGTAGCCGCCCTCGGTGAGCACGGACTCGGGGTGGAACTGCACTCCGAACACCGGCGCACTCACGTGACGGAGCCCCATGATGACGCCGCCCTCGGTGCGTGAGGTCACCACGAGTGAGTCGGGCACCGTGCCGTCGACCACGGCGAGCGAGTGGTAGCGGGTGGCGGTGAAGCCGTCGGCCACACCGTCGTAGAACGCACTGCCGTCGTGACGGATGACCGAGGTCTTGCCGTGCATGAGCTCCTCGGCGTGGGTGACGGTGGCTCCGAGGGCCTCCGCGATCGCCTGGTGGCCGAGGCACACACCGAGAAGCGGCGTGCCCGACTCGAGCGCCGCGAGCACGACCGGGATCGAGACCCCCGCCTCCGAGGGCTTGCCTGGGCCGGGCGAGAGGAGCACCGCGTCGTAGCCGCCGATCGTCGACGCCGCGTCGGCCGCATCGAACGAGTCGTTCCGCACCACCTCGGTCTCGGCGCCGAGCTGCTGGAGGTAGCCGTTCAGCGTGTAGACGAAGCTGTCGTAGTTGTCGACGACGAGAACCCTCGTCATTGCCCGACCGTCACTTCCTGCACCGGAGTGGTGATGTCGTCGATCCACGGGAAGACCCAGGTGGCGAGTGCGAACAGCACCGCCGCGAGGAGCACGACGACGATCAGGATGCGCACCCAGATCGGTCCGGGCAGGATGCGCCACAAGGCTGCGTACATCGGTCAGGCTCCCACGATCGCGGCGATCTCGGCGGGCGCGCCGACCGATCGCGGTGTCCAGTCTGTCAGCACTCCGTAGGCGATGATGCGCTCGGAGGCGATGTAGAGGGGGTTGCAGCTCGTGAGCGTGATGAGGCGGTCGACGGGCGTCGCATCCGGAACCTGGGGCACGGGGTCGATCACGCCGACGCCGAAGGGCGTGACGTACTCCGTGCTCCGGTAGGTGTAGGTGTACCACCCGTCCTGCGTCTCGATGTAGACCTTGTCGCCGAGCTGCAGCTCGTTGATCTTCAGGAACGGGCTGCCCCACCCGTCGCGGTGCGCGGCGATGGCGAAGTTGCCCACCTCGCCGGGCATCTGCGAGTTGGAGTAGTGGCCGGCGCCGCCGTTGTTGAGCACGGCACGGGGGTCGACGCCCTCGGCGATGGTCTTCTTGAAGTCGGCTCCGAAGCGCGGCACGTAGATCACCGCGAAGCTCTCGGTGTTCTCGATCGCACCCATCACGGGCGGCTCGCCGTACTGGAAGTCGGCGGGAGCGGGAGCGCCCGGCTCCGTGGCGACGGGGGTGGGCACCGGCGTCTCGGGCGGCGCGCTCGTGGCCCAGCCGGCCGCGAGGTTGTTCGCATCCGAGGCCTGCTGGTTGTTGAGCATGATGCCGTTGAGCGAGAACTGCCAGCCGAGGAACAGCAGCACGAGCACACCGGCCGTGATGAGCAGCTCGCCGAACACCCCGACCACGCGCGATCCGATGCTGCGCTTCTTGCGGCGGGGGCGACGGAGGTCGGCTGACTCGGCGGTGCCGGCCTGCACGTTCTCGGCCTGCACGTTCTCAGCCGGCGCGGCGTCGGACTGCACGCTCTCGGCCTGAGCTCGCCGGGCGGCCTTCCGCGACGGGGCAGGCTCAGCGGCGTCGCCGTCGTCGGCCCTCAAGGCCGCGAAGGGGTCATCGTCCTGCTGCTCGGTCATGGGTCAATCCTAGAATGCCCTGGCTGGGGAGCCGCCCGGAGTTACGGCCTGTGGAGAACCTGTGGACAACCGGTGGAGAACCCGCCGTCAAAGCCCGTTAGAATCGTCGGCATGGCTCGAGACAAAGATACTTCGACGGACGTCGCCCGCCGCACGCGAGAGGTTCAGCGCTCGAACCGCGACGACTCGTCGTCGAACAACCCCAATCCCGTGTGGTTCAAGCCCGTCATGTTCGGGTTCATGCTCGTCGGCCTGCTCTGGATCATCGTCTTCTACGTCAGCCAGGGCCAGTTCCCTATTCCGGACCTCGCCAGCTGGAACATCCTGATCGGCTTCGGCATCGCCTTCATCGGCTTCATCATGACGACCCGCTGGCGCTAATTACACCGCTGTAATTATCCCCAATGTGGAAACGTCTGTGGATAAGTCCACAGTTGTGGACAAGCCTGTGGAGAACTAACGACGGCTCGCTCAGAGCGCAGCAGGGATGAGCACGGCTCCGGCTGTCGTGACGGCAACCAGCCCTGCCGCCACCGCACCCACGAGCACGATCTGCATCCGCTTCTGACGGATCCGCCGCGTCTGCACGTAGACCAGTGCCACCAGCGCACCCGCGACGAGACCGCCCACGTGCGCCTGCCACGAGATGCCCGGCACGATGAATCCGTAGGCCAGGTTGATGACCACCAGCACCAGCAGCTGCACGCTGCTGCCGCCGAGGTGACGGTTGATCACGAAGAACGCGCCCATCAGCCCGAAGATCGCTCCGGATGCGCCCACGACGGCCTGGTTGGGAGCGGCGAGCAGCAGCACGGCCACCGATCCGCCGAAGCCGGAGATGAGGTAGAGCGCGATGTAGCGCCAGCGCCCGAGCCCGCGCTCGAGAGCACTGCCGAAGATGAACAGCGTGTACATGTTGAGCAGCACATGGAAGATGCCGCCGTGCACGAACGCCGCGGTGATCATGCGCCAGGGCTCGAACGGCACGCCGGGGATCGGCATGACGTAGAGCGGCGCGAACTGGAGGGCCGCTGTCACGGTGCCCCCGATGACGGGAAGCGACTGCAGCGCGAAGACCACGAGGCAGAGCGCGATGATCGCGTAGGTGACCACGGGGGCTTCGGAGCCCGTCAGGTTGCGCAGGAACGCGGGGCGACCCCGGTTGACCTTGGGCGCCTCACGCCGATCGCGTGCCGCGCATTCGACGCAGTGCACGCCGACCGCGGCCTGCACCGAGCACTCGGGGCACACCGTCCGCCCGCAGCGCTGGCAGAGGATGTAGCTCTGCCGCTCCGGATGGCGGTAGCAGAAGTTCTCCCGGGAATCCGGGGCGGTGGTCATCGGCTGCTCGGCGCGAGGTCAGGCGGAGCGGATCAGACCGCCTCGATGGTGACGCTCTCGAGCACGACCTCGTCGAGCGGACGGTCGTAGGCGTCGGTGGCGACACCGGCGAGCTTGTCGACGATGCGCTTCGAGGCGTCGTCGGCGACGGCGCCGAAGATGGTGTGCTTGCCCTGCAGCCACGTGGTGGCGCCGACGGTGATGAAGAACTGCGAGCCGTTGGTGCCCTTGCCGCCCTGCACGCCGGCGTTGGCCATGGCGAGGATGTACGGCTCGGTGAAGTCGAGCTCGGGGTTGATCTCGTCGTCGAACTTGAAGCCGGGGCCGCCCGTGCCGTTGCCGAGCGGGTCGCCGCCCTGGATCATGAAGCCCGGGATGATGCGGTGGAACACACTGCCGTCGTAGAGCGGGGCCGACGTCGACTGGCCGTTCTTCGGGTCGGTCCACTCGAGCTCACCCGTGGCGAGGCCGACGAAGTTCTTGACGGTCTTCGGAGCGTGGTGACCGTAGAGGTTCACCACGATCGGGCCGTGGTTGGTGGTGAGAGTGGCGACGTGGGTGTGTACGGGCATGGTTCGATTCTGTCACACCGGGCATGCGCTTCCAGTGAAGCTCCAGCGTATGTGGAGTGGATGGTCAGTGCCGTGGCCTACTGCGCCGTCGCTATGCGTGCCAAGATGAGATCGTCCGTGCTCTCGCCGATGGAGGTTTCCCATGAGTCTTACCCGTAAGCGTCGCAAAGCGCTGAAGCGTCTGAAGGGAAACGCTGAAGACCTGTGGGTCGATCAGCATGATGTCCTCGACCGTGCCAATGCCATCCTGCGTGAGGCCGCCAAGCAGGCGAGCTTCCTCACCGACGAGGAGGTCAAGCCCCGCGTCAAGTCCGCCGTCGGTGCCGTGGCCCCGACCGTGAGCCGCAAGGTCGCCGAGGTGAAGGTCGCCGGCGAGACCGTCAAGCGCCAGTTCGCCTCCGACGTGCTGCCGGCCCTCGCCGGCACCATCGGCTCGGCCGCTGCCGTGCTGCAGTCCAAGAACAACCCCGAGCTGCTGAAGCAGGCGGGCAAGAAGGCCGGCAAGGCCGCCAAGGCGCTGCAGAAGCAGACCCCGCGTTCGGCGGGCTCCACCGTGGGCCTCGTCTTCGTGGTGAGCCTCGGTGTGGTCACCGCCGTGGGAGTCGGGTACGCCCTCTGGCAGACCCTGCGCGCCGACGACGAGCTCTGGATCGCCGACGAAGACCCCGAGCCCGAGACCAATCCCGAGAGCTGATCTCGCCGCTCACGACAGAAGCCCCGCACCGAGAGGTGCGGGGCTTCTTCGTTGTCATCATCTCCGCCATTAACGACGAATGGGATGCGTGTACGCATCCCATTCCATCAGCACGTGGAGCCTGGGAGAATCGAACTCCCGACATCCTGCTTGCAAAGCAGGCGCTCTACCAACTGAGCTAAGGCCCCCCATGGGGCCGAAGCCCTTGGGAGATTTCTTGTGGATCTCTCGTGGGGTTACAAGGACTTGAACCTTGGACCTCTTCGTTATCAGCGAAGCGCTCTAACCGCCTGAGCTATAACCCCGTTTTTTGACCAGAGACGAGACTACCTTACGGAGGCCCTGTTCTGCCAATCGGCTCTACTTGTTGGTGAAGCCGAGCATGATGCCGCCCGTGATGCGCACGGCGAGGTTGTACAGCGCCGCCCCGATCGCACCCAGCGCGGTGATGACGATGACGTTCAGAACGCCCACCACCACCGAGAAGCCCATGACCTGCGGAAGCGACGCGAAGTCGAACAGGTCGAAGTTGTTCGCACCCGCGATGTCCTGCAGCAGCGTGTTGACGGAGTCGAACACACCGGTCTGGTTGAGCACCGACCAGACGAGGAAGCTGGCGACCACCGTCACGATCCCGAGGATGATCGCGAGGAGGAAGGAGATCTTCAGCACCGACCAGAAGTCGATGTAGACCAGCTTGAGGCGGACCTGCTTCGTGGTGGCGACCCGTGCGGTCTTCTTCGCGAATTTGTCGCCAAGATTACTCATCCGTCGTTACGTCCTCTCCAGGAGCGGCAGAGGTCTCAGCCTCGATGGCTTCGAGCTCCGATTCCAGGTTGCGTTCGGTGTTCTTCGCCACCGCGATGATGCGATCGTCGTCCGCGAAGCGAGCGAAGACCACGCCCATCGTGTCGCGTCCCTTGGCCGGTACTTCGGCCACGGCAGAGCGTACCACCTTGCCACTGGCAAGAACCACAAGGACCTCGTCGTCCTCGCCGACGATGAGCGAGCCGATCAGATCGCCCCGCGCATCCTGCAGCTTGGCGACCTTGATGCCGAGGCCGCCACGGCCCTGCACGCGGTACTCCTCGACCGAGGTGCGCTTGGCGTAGCCGCCCTCGGTCACGATGAACACGAAGCCCTCGTCGGAGACGACGGAGGCGCCCTGGAGCGCGTCGTCGCCACGGAACTTCATGCCGATCACACCGGAGGTGGCGCGGCCCATCGGCCGCAGCGCCTCGTCGGTGGCCGTGAAGCGGATCGACATGCCCTTCTTCGACACGAGCAGCAGGTCGCTGTCCTCCTCCACGAGGAGGGCGGAGACGAGCGCGTCGTCGTCGCGCAGGTTGATGGCGATGATGCCGCCCGAGCGGTTCGTGTCGTACTCCGTGAGGGCCGTCTTCTTCAGGAGCCCCTCGCGGGTGGCGAGCACGAGGTACTTGGCCACCTTGTAGTCCCGGATGTCCAGGATCTGCGTGATCTGCTCATCCGGAGCGAGCGCCAGCAGGTTCGCCACGTGCTGGCCCTTCGCGTCGCGGCCGGCCTCCTGCAGCTCGTAGGCCTTGGCGCGGTAGACCCGGCCCCGGTCGGTGAAGAACAGCAGCCAGTGGTGCGTGGTGGTGACGAAGAAGTGCTCCACCACGTCGTCCGCCCGCAGCTGCGCGCCCTTGACGCCCTTGCCGCCACGGTGCTGCGAGCGGTAGTTGTCGCTCCGCGTGCGCTTGACGTAGCCGCCGCGGGTGACGGTGACCACCATCTCCTCCTCGGGGATGAGGTCTTCCATGTTCATGTCGCCGTCGAAGCCGAACATGATCTCGGTGCGCCGGTCGTCGCCGAACTTGTCGGCGATCTCGCTGAGCTCCTCGATGATGATCTCGCGCTGACGGGCGGGAGATTCGAGGATCGCGTTGTACTCGTCGATCTTCAGCTGGAGGTCCTCGGCCTCCTGCTGGATCTTCTGGCGCTCGAGCGCGGCCAGGCGGCGCAGCTGGAGCTCGAGGATGGCGCGGGACTGCAGCTCGTCGATCGAGAGCAGCTCCATCAGGCCGTCGCGGGCCTCCTCCACGGTCGGCGAGCGACGGATGAGGGCGATCACCTCGTCGAGGGCGTCGAGGGCCGCCAGGTAGCCGCGCAGGATGTGCATGCGGGCTTCGGCCTCACGCAGGCGGAACCGGGTGCGGCGCACGATGACGTCGATCTGGTGCGCCACCCACTCGGTGATGAAGCCGTCGAGCGGGAGGGTGCGCGGGATGCCGTCGACGATCGCGAGCATGTTGGCGCCGAAGTTGTCCTGCAGCTGGGTGTGCTTGTAGAGGTTGTTGAGCACCACCTTGGCCACGGCGTCGCGCTTCAGCACGATCACGAGGCGCTGACCGGTGCGGCCCGAGGTCTCGTCGCGGATGTCGGCGATGCCGGCGAGCTTGCCGTCCTTCACGAGATCGGCGATCTTGATCGCGAGGTTGTCGGGGTTCACCTGGTAGGGCAGCTCGGTGACCACGAGGCAGGTGCGGCCCTGCAGCTCCTCCACGCTCACGACGGCGCGCATCGTGATCGAGCCGCGGCCGGTGCGGTAGGCATCCTGGATGCCCTTCGTGCCGAGCACCTGGGCGCCGGTCGGGAAGTCGGGGCCCTTGATCCGCTCCATCAGCGCCTCGAGGAGCTCCTCGCGGTCGGCCTCGGGGTTCTGGAGGTACCAGACGGCGCCGGCCGCGACCTCGCGCAGGTTGTGCGGCGGGATGTTGGTGGCCATGCCCACCGCGATGCCGACCGATCCGTTCACCAGGAGGTTCGGGAACCGGGCGGGCAGCACGACGGGCTCGAGGGTGCGGCCGTCGTAGTTGTCCTGGAAGTCGACGGTCTCTTCCTGGATGTCGCGCACCATCTCGAGCGCGAGGGGGGCCATCTTGGTCTCGGTGTACCGCGGGGCGGCCGCGCCGTCGTTGCCGGCGGAGCCGAAGTTGCCCTGGCCGAGGGCGAGCGGGTAGCGCAGGCTCCAGGGCTGGATGAGGCGCACGAGGGCGTCGTAGATCGACGAGTCACCGTGCGGGTGGAACTGGCCCATCACCTCGCCGACGACGCGCGCCGACTTCGAGAAGGCGCGGTCGGGCCGGTAGCCGCCATCGTACATCGCGTAGATCACGCGGCGGTGCACGGGCTTGAGGCCGTCGCGCACGTCGGGCAGGGCACGGCCCACGATGACGCTCATGGCGTAGTCGAGGTAGGAGCGCTGCATCTCGAGCTGCAGGTCGACCTGCTCGATGCGGTCGACCATGGCACCGGAGGAGTCCGGAGCCTGCCCGAGGTCACCGGGCGTCGCGTCCGCGAACTCCGGGGTGGTGTCGTCTGTCATGTCTGAGTGTCAGTCTCTGTCGGTGATCAGATGTCGAGGAAGCGAACGTCTTTGGCGTTCTTCTGGATGAAGTTGCGGCGCGATTCGACGTCTTCACCCATGAGGGTGGAGAAGATCTCGTCGGCGGCGGCCGCGTCGTCCAGGGTGATCTGGCGCAGGGTCCTCGTGTCCGGGTCCATCGTGGTGTCCCACAGCTCGCGGTAGTCCATCTCGCCGAGGCCCTTGTAGCGCTGGATCCCGTTCTCCTTCGGGATGCGCTTGCCGGCGGCCTGGCCGTCGACGAGCAGCGCGTCGCGCTCCGCATCCGAGTAGACGTACTCGTGCGGCGAGTTCGACCACTTGAGCCGGTAGAGCGGCGGCATGGCGAGGTAGACGTAGCCGAGCTCGATGAGCGGCCGCATGTAGCGGAACACGAGGGTGAGCAGGAGCGTCGTGATGTGCTGGCCGTCGACGTCGGCATCGGCCATCAGCACGATCTTGTGGTACCTGGCCTTCTCGGGGTTGAAGTCCTCGCCGATTCCCGCGCCGAAGGCCGTGATCATGGCCTGCACCTCGGCGTTGCCGAGGGCGCGGTCGAGACGCGCCTTCTCCACGTTGAGGATCTTTCCCCGCAGCGGCAGGATCGCCTGGGTCTCGGGGTTCCGGCCCTGGATGGCGGAGCCGCCGGCCGAGTCGCCCTCCACGATGAAGATCTCGCTGCGGGCGGGGTCGCGACTCGAGCAGTCCTTGAGCTTGCCCGGCATGCCGCCGCCCTCGAGCAGGCCCTTGCGGCGGGTCTGCTCGCGCGCCTTGCGGGCGGCGAGACGGGCCTGCGAGGCCTGGATGGCCTTCCGGATGATGTCGCGCGCCTGCACGGGGTTGCGGTCGAACCAGTCGGTGAGCTCGGTGCCGACCACGCGCTGCACGAAGGCCTTGGCCTCGGTGTTGCCGAGCTTGGTCTTGGTCTGGCCCTCGAACTGCGGCTCGGCGAGCTTGATCGAGATGACGGCGGTCAGGCCCTCGCGCACGTCGTCGCCGGAGAGGTTCTCGTCCTTCTCCTTGATGATGTTCTTCTCGCGCGCGTACTTGTTCACGAGCGTCGTGAGCGCCGCTCGGAAGCCCTCCTCGTGCGTGCCGCCCTCGTGCGTGTTGATCGTGTTCGCGTAGGTGTGCACGCTCTCGTTGTAGGCCGTCGTCCACTGCATCGCGACCTCGAGGGCGATCTTGCGCTCGGTGTCCTCCTGCTCGAACGAGATGATCTCCTCGTTGACGAGCTCCGCCTTCTTCGAGCGGTTGAGGTACTCGACGTAGTCCTTGAGGCCGTTCTCGTAGAGGTAGGTGACCGTGGTCTCCCCCACCGACTCCTCCTCGCCGAGCCCGGCGTCGCGACCGCGCTCGTCGGTGAGCTTGATGGCGAGGCCCTTGTTGAGGAAGGCCATCTGCTGGAACCGGGCGCGGAGGGTCTCGTAGTCGAACTCGACGGTCTCGAAGATGTCCTTGTTCGGCCAGAAGGTGATCCGCGTGCCGCGCTCGGTGGTCGACTCGCCCTTCTCGAGCGGTGCCTGGGGCACGCCGATCCTGTAGCTCTGGCGGTAGACGCTGCCCTGGCGGCGCACCTCGACGTCGAGCTCGCTCGACAGCGCGTTGACCACGGAGGAGCCCACGCCGTGCAGGCCGCCGGAGACCGCATAGCCGCCACCGCCGAACTTTCCGCCGGCGTGCAGGATCGTCAGCACGACCTCCACGGT
>NZ_JAHFUY010000082.1 GCF_023264895.1 Herbiconiux sp.
CGCCCCCTACGCCAGCAGGGCCGCCACGAGCACGAGCACCGGGACCGACCCGATCGTCGTCACGAGCACGGTGTCCCGCGCCAGGATGACACCGCGCTGGTAGCGGGCGGCGAAGTTGTAGATGTTCTGCGCCGTCGGCAGCGCGGCGAGCGCCACGACCCCGAACAGCTCGACGCCGGAGAGCCCGAACACGAACCGCCCGAACAGGAACGCGACGATCGGCATCACCACGAGCTTGATGGCGGAGGAGACGATGATCTCGGTGCGCCCCTGCCCCGGCTGCAGCGGCTTCTGCCCCACGAGCGACATGCCGAACGCGAGCAGCACGAGCGGGATCGCGGCTCCGCCGATGAGCTCGAGCGGCGCGAGCACCGGCTCCGGCGGCAGGTACTCGAACAGGGCGCAGACGAGACCGGCGAGCGAGGCGATGATCATCGGGTTCCGGAGCGGCTGGGTGAGGATCGAGCGGGCGGAGGCGGATCCGCGGGTCGCGATGTCGAGCACCGTGAGCGTGATCGGCGCGAGCACGATGAGCTGCAGCAGCAGCACGGGTGCGACGAGGCCGGGGTTGCCGAGCACGTAGGTCGCCACGGGAAGGCCGATGTTGTTGGCGTTCACGTAGGCGGAGGCCGCCGTGCCCACGGTCGTCTCGGCGACCGGCC
This sequence comes from Herbiconiux sp., assembly GCF_023264895.1. Taxonomy (GTDB): domain Bacteria; phylum Actinomycetota; class Actinomycetes; order Actinomycetales; family Microbacteriaceae; genus Herbiconiux. Next base: position 663 of record NZ_JAHFUY010000082.1, read on the forward strand.
GTCGGAACCACAGGCGCGACGCCACGAGGTAGAGCCCCGCGCTGATGAGCACCGAGATGAGCGTCACGAGGATGGGGCCCGAGAAGATCGCCGTGGGGTGCGAGCGCGCGAGCACGGTGAACAGCAGCGCGGGCGTCGCCACGAAGAAGGCGACCCGGTTGAGCACGAGGCGCGCATCCGGTGGCAGGATGCCGATGCGCTGCACCACGTAGCCGACCAGGATGACGAAGCCGATGATGGCGAAGCCGGTCAGGACCCCGAGCACGCTCACCGGGCCAGCGCCTCATTCACCGCGCGTTCCAGGAATGGGCCCAGGGTGAACGCGAAGGTGCGCGTGAGGTGGTCGGTGTCGCGGTAGACGTTGGCGCCGCCCACGACGGCCGCGCACTCCTCGGCCGTGCAGTAGGTGTCGCTGAAGTCGAGCAGCGTGACATCCCGGCCCTCGGCCGCGGCACCCACGGCCGCCATGGCGATGGGGTCGAACTCGGCGAGGCCCTCGTCGCGCGGCAACGTGCACGCCGAGGCGTCCTCGGTGCGGAGGCACTTGTTGGGGTCGTCCTCCCACAGGGGGTTGTCCACGAGGGTCACGATCGGCGTGCCCGTCTCGAACACCGGCGACCAGGCGTCGGCGTAACCGGTCGCGGCCGTCTGGTCGTCCTCCTCGGTGCCCGGCACGTTGCGGTCGGTCAGCGCGGCGGTGAAGACGGCGTCGAAGGGCTCGTGCGCCTCGAGCTGGGCGGTGAGGTCGCTGCGCCAGTCGTCGCATGAGATCGCGAACGCGTCACGGGCCGCGAGCGGCGTCGTCGACCACGGGCAGCCGCCCTTGAGGTAGGTCGTGAGCTGCCAGCCGTTCCGCTCGGCCATCTCCACGAAGGGATCCATCAGCGCGTAGGCGTGGCTGTCGCCGATGAGGGCGACCTGGGGGGCATCCGGAGCGTCGCTGCCGAAGGTGCAGTCGCGGACGCTCGCATCGTTGAGGGTGCTGAGGCACTCCGGGTGCCGGGGCCGGTCGGCGTTGCCGAACCCGGGGCTCGGGATGATCTCGGTCGCGAGCTCGGGGTTCTCGCAGAGCGGCGCGATCGGCCGCAGGCCGTCGGTGGGGCCGCTCGCGGCACCGAAGCACTCCGGCGGGCTCTCGAGGGTCTGGGCGAGCTGGCTGGCCTCCGCGTCGTACTTGGGCTGCTGCACGGCCCAGGCCCCGCCCACGAAGAGGGTCGACACGGCCATCGCGGCGATCACGCCGACGAGGGTCGCGCGGGGCTTGCGGGTGGTGAAGAACCGCCACTGCCGGGTCGGATCCTCGATGAAGCGCTTGGTCAGCCACGCGATCACGAAGCAGAAGGCGAACAGCGCGAGCCGGTGCGCGGTGGTGAGGCCCCAGCCCGGGATGTAGGGGGCGATCACGATCAGCGGCCAGTGCCACAGATAGAGGGAGTAGGAGATGTCGCCGATGAAGCTCACCGGGCGGATGCTCAGCACGCGACCCGCGTCCCACGGCTTGGCGCGGTGGTGGCTCACGATCACGGCGGCGGTCGCGAGCACCGGGATGGCGGCCATGTAGCCGGGGAACGGCGTGGACTTGTCGAAGAGGTAGCCGCAGGCGAGGATCACGATCACGCCGCCGTAGCCGAGCACGTTCGACAGCCACGCCTTCGTGGGGCGGAGCCTCGGCAGCAGCGCGAGCGCGCCGCCCACGGCGAACTCCCACACCCGCGTGTAGGTCACGAAATAGGCGGCGGCCGGATCGGTGGCGGTCACGAACACGGAGAGGGCGAAGCTCACGACGCCCACGACGGCGAGCACGCCGACGAGGCCCACCCATTTCCGTCTCTTCAGGACCTTCACCGCGAAGACCGAGGCGCCGAGCAGCAGCACGGGCCAGAACAGGTAGAACTGCTCCTCGAGCGAGAGCGACCAGTAGTGCTGCACGAGGCTCGCCTCGTTGGCGGCGGCGAGGTAGTCCACAGAGTTGGCCGCGAGGACCCAGTTCTCCACATAGAAGGTGGAGGCGAGGATCTCGCGCACGTTCTCGGTCAGACTCGACAGCGGCATCACGAACAGGGTCGCGAGGCTCGCGAAGACGAGCACGGTGATCGCGGCGGGAAGGAGGCGACGGGCGCGCTTGGCGTAGAAGCTCGGCAGCGCGATGCGATCGGTGCGCTCGAGCTGGCGCGCGAGCTGCTGGGTGATGAGGAAGCCCGAGATCACGAAGAAGACGTCCACGCCGATGTAGCCGCCGCTCAGGCGACCGGGCCAGAAGTGGTAGACCACCACGAGCAGCACGGCGATGGCGCGGAGGCCCTGGATGTGAGGAAGGAAGTGGTCGGGCTTGCCGGCGAGGCCTGAGGCGGCGGTCGGGGCATCGGGCGTGCCCGTCTTCGTTCTCATCGCGTCCATGCTACCCGGGGCGCACTCGCGAGCCTGAGAGGCAGCGGTCGGCGATTACCCGCGCCAACTCGGGGGTTCCACGCAAAGAAGTGCAGGCCAGGTCAAAGAAGAGCGGATGCGTTGCGCCTAGGCTCGAGGAGACGATCGATTGGAGGTTCCACCATGTCCACACGCCCCGAGCGCACCGCTCTGCCCATCATCGGAGAACCCGAGGTCGTCGAAGACGCCGCCTGGCTGGAGCTGAAGTCCGCGGTCGCCTCCCTCCAGGCGCTGCAGGTGAAAGACGGATCGGTGCCCGACCCCGTCGACCACCCGCTCGCCCGCACGCTCGTGCAGCGCATCCGCTCGTCGGTCACGGCGCTCGCCCCTCGCTTCCCGCACGACGCCGACTACCTCGAGGCGCTCGACGGCGACTTCGCGGCCTGGGCCGACGGGGGCTTCGGCATCCCCGACTTCGTGGCGGCGCTCGAGGCCTTCGCACCGGCGGCCGATCGGGTCGACGGCGTGCAGCACCTCGTGGTGTTCCCCATGTACACGCAGAACGGCAGCACCGACCGGCACATCGAGGCGGTGCTGTTCGAGGTGGTCTGGCCCTCGTTCGTGGCCGAGCTCGAGGCCGGTGACTACTCGAACGCGCTGTTCCTGCCGATCCGGTTCCTCGACTTCACGGCGGGCTACGACACGAACTCGGCCGTGCTCTTCCCCGAGTCGGTGGCCACCTCGCGGGTCATCCCGTTCACCTGGGGCGGCATCTTCGCCGACCGGGAGGCGGCCCGGTTCCGCCGGGTGGTGCGGCACGCGGCCGAGGTGACGCGGCTCGAGCTGCCGGCCGACGCCCAGGAGCTGCTCGACGACCAGGAGCTCGCCGAGCGCACGTTCGTGATGTGGGATCTCATCCACGACCGCACGCACATGCGCGGCGACCTGCCGTTCGATCCGTTCATGATCAAGCAGCGCATGCCGTTCTTCCTCTACTCGCTCGAGGAGCTGCGCTGCGACCTCACGGCGTTCCGCGAGGCCGTGAAGGTCGAGCGCGCCGAGACCGCGAAGGGCGATGAGGGCTCGGCGGAGCTGCGCAAGCACGCCGCGCTCGTGCAGTACGCGGTGCTGTTCGACCGCATCTTCCGCTTCGCCATCACGGGCTCGCGCGTGCGCAACTACGACGGCCTCGGCGGCCAGCTGCTCTTCGCCTGGCTGCACCAGCGCGGCGTGCTGCACTGGACCGACACGCGCCTCACCATCGACTGGCCCGAGGTCGCCCCAGCCGTCACGGCGCTCGGCGACGCCATCGACGAGCTCTACTGGCGTTCGATCGACCGCCCCAAGACCGCGCACTGGCTCGCGGCCTACGAGCTCATCACCACCACGGTCACGCCGCACCCGGCGTCGGTGTGGGCTGCGGGTCGCTCGGCGCTCCCGCTCGACGGGCCGCCGCGGGGGCTCACGGATGCGGTGCTCGACGACGAGTTCCCCCTCTCGATGTTCTACGAGGCCCTCGAGAAGAAGATGCGCGACGTCATCGCCTCGACCGCGGGGATCACGGGCGCCGATGAGTGAGGATCAGGTCGTCTCCGCACCTACCGACGGTTCGGATGGCGCGGGCTCGGGCGGCGGGGCGCGCGGGCGGACTGTCGTGGTGGCCGGCGCGACGAGCGAGTCGGGCGTCGCCGCGTGCGCCGCGCTCGTCGCCGCCGGGGCCGTCGTGGTGGCGGTGGGCTCCTCCGAGGAGCGGCTCGCCGCCCTCGCCGAGCGCGTGCCGGGGGTCTCGACCGCGGTGTGCGATCTGACCGACCCGGCGGCCGTCACCTCCCTGGCTGAGGCGACGGGTGCGGTCGACGGGCTCGTCCACCTCGTGGGCGGCTGGGTCGGCGGCGACGGCATCACGGGTCAGACCGACGAGGGCTGGGCCGCCATGGAGCGCTCGTTCCGAACGCTCCGCAACACCGTCCGTGCCCTCTATCCGGCGCTCGTGGCCTCACCGGCGGGGCGGGTGGTGTTCGTCTCGTCGGTCTCGGTCGACGCGCCCACGGCATCCGGGGCCGACTACACGGCGGCCAAGGCGGCCTCCGAATCGTGGCTGCGCTCGCTCGCCGACGGCTTCGCCGCCGACCAGGCCGGCCTGCGGGCGGCGGCGGTGGTCTTCGCGGTCAAGGCCCTCGTCGACGAGCGGATGCGCGCGGCGAGCCCCGAGCGCCGGTTCCCGGGCTTCACCGACGTCTCCACCCTGGCCGACGCGGTCGTGGCGCTCTGGGACTCCCCCGCAGCCGAGCTCAACGGCACCCGCCGCGTGCTCACCTGAGCCCATCGCTCCCGGCGGTTCGAAGTCGCACTCCTGACGACCACCGAGCTCTCCAGCGCCGCGGTTTCCGCCGCGGATGCGGTTTCGAATCGGTCACAGGCGGTGAAGCGCGGAGTTCGCCACGTCTGCGGGCGATCACCGGCTGATGGCGGCCGGATCGCGGAAGGTGTGGCGAAGTCCGCGAACGCGCGTCCCGGGCGGTGCCCGCTCATCCGCGCGACGGATGGCGGGCCCGGGGAACGTCGCTAGCGTGGAGGGATGACCTCCGCCACCACCGACGACTGGGTCAGGCCGCGCCCCGGTGCCGCGGGCTACCGCCGGGACGCCATCGTCGCCGGAGTGCTCGCGGTAGCCGCGTGGCTCAGCTGGTTCCTCTACGTCGGCGCCATCCCGCAATCGCACGCCCCCTGGTGGGGCGCGGCCATCTGGGCCATGGTGATCGCCGGCTCGCTCGCGTTCCGGCGCCGCTTCCCCGTGCTCGTGGCCCTCGTCGTGACCGCCACCTTCGTGATCGGCCAGAACCTCGCCGTCTGGGAGCAGCTGTTCGCCAACATCTGCCTCTTCATCGCCTTCTACTCGGTGGGCGCGTGGAGCGCCAACCGGCTGCTCGCGCGCGTGGTGCGCATCCTGATCGCCATCGGCATGGTGCTGTGGCTCGTCGGACTCGTCGTGATGCAGGTCAGCAACCCCGAGGCCATCCCGGGTTCGGATCAGGAGGGCTGGCTGTCGCAGTACGTCGCGGTCGCCGCCATCCAGCTCGTCACGAACCTGCTCTACTTCGGGGCGGCCTACGTGTTCGGCAACGCCTCCTACGCCTCGGCCCGCCAGCGCGACGCGCTCGAGCAGCGCACGCTCGAGCTCGAACGGGAGCGCGAGGTGAGCAGCCGCCAGGCCGTCGAGCTCGAGCGGGTGCGCATCGCGCGGGAGCTCCACGACGTGGTCGCGCACCACGTCTCGGTCATGGGGCTCCAGGCCGGTGCCGCTCGCCGCGTGCTCGCCAAGGGCGACGCCGATCCCCGGGCGGTCGAGTCGCTCACGGTCATCGAGACGAACGCGCGCGAGGCCGTCGACGAGCTGCACCGGATGCTCGGAGCGCTCCGCCAGTCCGGCGACCCCGAGGCGAGCCGCTCGGCCTCCACCCGCGGCATCGCCCAGCTCGACGAGCTCGTGGGCGAGGTGCGGGCCGCGGGACTGCCCGTCACGTTCTCGACCGTCGGCGAGGTCGTGCCGGTGCCGCCCGTGATCGGGCTCAGCGTCTACCGGATCGCGCAGGAGTCGCTCACGAACGTGCGCAAGCACGGCGGAAGCCGGGCCGAGGCCGACGTGCGGCTGCGCTACCTCGACGACCGGATCGAGATCGACGTGAGCGACACTGGTGCAGGCGCGGCCGCTGCGGGCGCAGGTGCCGGTGCGACCGCGTCGACCGCCGCCACATCGACCTCGTCGACCACCGCCACCACCACCGCCATCACCTCCACCTCCGGATCCGGCCTCGGCCAGATCGGCATGCGCGAGCGAGTCGCTGCGGTCGGCGGCACCATCGAGATCGGCCCGAAGCCCCGCGGCGGCTACCGCGTGCGCGCCACCCTGCCCCTCACCCCGAAGCGCGCCGCCGATGCGCCCACCGGCACCCATGCACCCACCGCCACCGCCGCATCCGGCGCACCCGGCGCCGCATCCGAGGCACCCACCACCGCGGCCGCCCTCGACCCCACCGCGCACACCACCCCCACGCCCGCCCCCACCGAGAGGACCCCCCGATGACCGACGAGACGCCCGAGCGCATCCGGGTCGTGCTGGCCGACGACCAGGATCTCGTGCGCGTCGGCCTCCGCATCATCCTCGAGTCGGAGGACGGCATCGACGTCGTGGGCGAGGCCCGTACGGGTCGCGAGGCCGTCGAGCTCGTGGGCGCGCTGCAGCCCGACGTCGTGTGCATGGACGTGCAGATGCCCGACCTCGACGGCCTCGCCGCCACCCGCGAGCTGATCGCGGCCGGCACCCGCGCCGGCATCCTCATCCTCACGACCTTCAATCGCGACGACTACCTCTTCGAGGCCCTCGAGGCCGGCGCGAGCGGCTTCGTGCTGAAGAATTCGTCGCCTGAGGATCTGGTGGCCGCGGTGCAGGTGATCGCGCGGGGCGACGCGCTGCTGTCTCCGGATGTCACCCGTCGCGTGATCGAGGGCTTCACGACTCGTCCGCGGGCGCAGCCACACGAGGCGACACCGGTCGCCGCCACTCCGCGGGCCGCCGCTCACCCGGCTGCCGCCGCGCTCGCCGACCTCACCGACCGCGAGCGCGAGGTGCTCGAGCTGCTCGCCGCCGGGCGCTCCAACAGCGAGATCGCGGGCGAGCTCTACCTGGGCGAGGCGACGGTCAAGACGCACGTCTCCAAGATCCTGCAGAAGCTCGGCCTCCGCGACCGCATCCAGGCGGTCGTCTTCGCCTACGAGAACGGCATCGCCGTGCCCGGTCGCAGCTGACCGCCGGAGCCGCTACTTCTTCTTGACGCCCGAGACCGCGTCGGCCGAGTGGTCCTTCACGTCCGACTTCGCCTTCTTGTCGGCGCGCTTCTCCTTGAGAGAGCGGGCCGCGGGCTTCGCGACCGCCTTGCGTGCGGATTTCTCAGCCATGGTGCTTCCTCCATCGCAAGCCACGATGGCTCGGTATCCGAAGGTTATGCCCTGCAACAGCGGTCCACGACCACCTGGGCACATTGTCAGCGGGCCCGCGCGGTCACGACGGCCGGCATCCGCACCCACCACCCCCGCATTCCCCCGCACGGCGGAGCCGCCCCCACCGCAAGGCGGATGCCCACCCCTCACCCCCGCCCTAGCGTGGAAGCACCGCAACGAAAGGTCGACCATGCTCGAAGTAGACGACATCTCCCGCAGCTTCGGCTCGCGCCGGGTGCTCGACGGTGTGAGCTTCACCGTCGGCGCCGGCCGGATGACGGGCTTCGTCGGCGGCAACGGTGCCGGCAAGACCACGACGATGCGCATCATCCTGGGCGTGCTCTCGAGCGACTCCGGCACCGTCGCGCTCGACGGCACGCGCCTCACCCCCGCCGACCGCGCCCTCTTCGGCTACATGCCGGAGGAGCGCGGCCTCTACCCCAAGATGAAGGTCGCCGAGCAGATCGTCTACCTCGGCCGCCTGCACGGCATGACGCCCCAGGCCGCCAAGCGGAGCACGGACGACCTGCTCGAACGACTCGGCCTCGGCGAGCGCGCGAACGAGACCGTCGAGAGCCTCTCGCTCGGCAACCAGCAGCGCGCCCAGATCGCCGCGGCCCTCGTGCACGATCCCGAGGTGCTCGTGCTCGACGAGCCCTTCTCGGGCCTCGATCCGATGGCGGTCGAGACCGTGCAGGCCGTGCTCACCGAGCACGCCGCGGGGGGCGCCCCCGTGCTGTTCTCCTCGCACCAGCTCGACATCGTCGAGCGGCTCTGCGACGACCTCGTGGTGATCGCCGGCGGAACGATCCGCGCCGCCGGCTCCCGGGAGAGCCTCCGGGCCGAGCACTCCGAGCCCCGCTACGAGATCGAGCTCACGGCCGACGCCGGCTGGGTGCGCGAGGTCGACGGCGTGCGGGTCGTCGACCTCGACGGCAACTACGCCCAGTTCGAGGTCGACCGCGGCGACGAGGGTCTCGCCGCCGCGCAGGCCGTGCTCACCCGCGCCCTCGCATCCGGACCCGTGGCCCGCTTCACACCCCTCCATCCCACCCTCGCCCAGATCTTCAAGGAGGTCGTGGCATGAGCGCCACCACCCACCGCCGCGCCGATGCCCGCCCCGCCCTGCCGGGCCTCGTGAAGGGCACGTGGCTCGTCGCCCAGCGCGAGCTCACGATGCGGCTCCGCAGCAAGTCGTTCCTCATCTCGACGGCCGTCCTGCTGCTCGCGATCCTCGCTTCGATCATCGTCGGCGGCATCCTCAGCTCCACGAGCTCGGCCCCGAAGGTGGCCGCGGTGGCGGGCACGGCGTCGGTGGTCGAGGGCGTGCAGGGCCTCGACGTGACCGAGGCGGCCTCGGCAGACGAGGCGGAGTCGCTCGTGCGCGACGGCACCGTCGAGGCGGCCGTGCTCCCCGCCGACACCGAGCTGGGCTACGAGCTCGTGGCCCTCGACGAGGCGCCCGGCACCCTCGTCTCCCTGCTCAGCGTGGCACCACCGGTGCAGCTGCTCGAGCCGGGCGACAGCGACGACGGCTTCCTCAGCTACCTCATCGGCATCGCCTTCGGTGTCGTGTTCTTCATGTCGGCCGTGACCTTCGGCTCCACCATCGCGCAGAGCGTCGTGGAGGAGAAGCAGACCCGCGTGGTCGAGATCCTCCTCTCCACCATCTCGGCGCGCGAGCTCATGGCGGGCAAGGTGGTGGGCAACAGCATCCTGGCCTTCGGGCAGATCGCCCTGATCGCGGCGATGAGCGTGCTCGGGCTCTCGGTCACCGGCCAATCGGCGCTGCTCGGCCTCCTGGGGCCCGCCATCGCCTGGTTCATCGTGTTCTTCGTCTTCGGCTTCGTGCTCATCGCCGCGCTCTACGCGGCCACGGCGGCCCTCGTCTCGCGGCAGGAGGAGGTGGCCTCGGTCACCTCACCCGTCACGACGCTCGTGATGATCCCGTACTTCCTCGTGATCTTCTTCAACTCGAACGAGACGATCATGGCGATCATGTCGTACGTGCCGTTCTCGGCGCCGATCGGCATGCCGCTCCGGCTCTTCCTCGGCGACGCCGCGTGGTGGGAGCCCCTGGTCTCCCTCGCGGTGCTCGCGGCCACCACCGTCGTCATCATCGGCATCGGATCGCGCATCTACTCCAACTCGCTGCTGCGCACAGGCGCCCGCATCAAGCTGCGCGACGCGCTGAAGGGCTGAGGGCGCCGGGAGGCTGAGAGACTGGAGGGGTGACCACGACACCCCTCCACGACCCCACCACCCGCGGCTTCGCCTCGGACAACTACGCCGGCGTGCACCCCGAGGTGCTCGAGGCTCTCGCCCGCGCGAACGGCGGCCACCAGATCGCCTACGGCGAGGACGTCTACACGGCCCGCCTGCAGGAGGTGCTGCGCGACCACTTCGGCGCTCAGGCCGAGGCGTTCCCGGTCTTCAACGGCACGGGTGCGAACGTGGTGGGCCTGCAGTCGATGCTGCCGCGCTGGGGTGCCGTCGTCTGCGCGAGCACCGCGCACATCCACACCGACGAGAACGCGGCGCCCGAGCGGGTCGCCGGCCTCAAGCTCCTCACCGTGCCCACGCCCGACGGCAAGCTCACGCCCGACCTCATCGATGTGGAGGCCTGGGGCTGGGGCGACGAGCACCGGGCGCAGCCGCTCGCCGTCTCGATCACCCAGACCACCGAGCTCGGCACCGCCTACTCGGTCGACGAGATCGCGGCCATCACGGAGCACGCGCACTCGCTCGGTATGAGGGTGCACCTCGACGGATCGCGCATCTCCAACGCCGCCGCGTCGCTCGACGCGCCCCTCCGGGCGTTCACGACGGATGCCGGGGTCGACGTGGTCTCGCTCGGCGGCACCAAGAACGGCCTGCTCTACGGCGAGGCCGTGGTGGTGCTGAACCCGGAGGCCGTCGCCGGCATCCCGTTCCTGCGCAAGCTCGACATGCAGCTGGCCTCGAAGATGCGGTTCGTCTCGGCGCAGCTGATCGCGCTCTACGAGGGCGACCTGTGGCTCCGGTCCGCGTCGCACGCGAACGCGATGGCGGCCAGGCTGCGGAGCGCGGTCGAGGGGCTGCCAGGCGTGACGCTCACCCAGGCGACCCAGTCGAACGCGGTCTTCGCGATCGTGCCCGCCGGAGTCGCCGACCGGCTCCGCGAGTCGTTCCGCTTCTACGACTGGAACCCCGCCACGGGCGAGGTGCGCTGGATGTGCGCCTTCGACACCACCCCCGACGACATCGACGCCTTCGCAGCGGCCCTCCGCCGGGAGCTCGCCGCCGTCGCCCCCGAGTAACTACGCGAATCTGCACGACCGACGCCGTATACGGGGTCGCTCCCCCGCAGATCTGTAGTTACTCGTCAGCGGGCGTGCAGCCGGGCGGCTCGGAGTTGCCGCTGAGACTGAAGTCCTCGCAGGTGAGGAACCTCGAGTGGTTCGCGCCGAGCAGGAACGACGCGACCGCGATGAAGCCCACGGCCCCGAGCACGATCAGCCGCTCCTTCCAGGTGGTCTCGCCGAGCTCCGGCCACACCATGCGCGCCAGCACCCAGATCGCGGTTGGGAGCGCGAGCACCGCCACGACCACGCCGATGACGGCGACGGCGAGCACGGCGTCGTCGGAGGCATCCTGCACCACGAAGCTCAGCACCAGCCACAGCGTCGGGGTCAGCAGTGCCAGCACCCGCCAGACCTTCCGCCCACCCCGGCGTCGGCGCTCGAGCAGCACCACGATCAGGGCCGCGGTCGACGCCGCCCACACGCCGAGCGCCTGGTCGAAGAACGGTTCACCCCACGCGCCGATCGTGAAGGCCGGCCACCACACCACCACGCACATGCCGATGAGCAGCACGCCCGTGATGCGTTGCCGGGTGGCGACAGCCGGATGCCTGTCCGCGGACTGCGGATCCGCCGGTTCCTGCAGGGGCTCGGTCTCGGACACGAGAGAATCGAAGCATGAGCGACCACGATGAGACCGCAGCCCACGCGGGCCAGGGCGACACGGTGCAGGCCGGCGCGGGCCATGCCCACCACGGCTACATCTCCAACAAGGATGTGTACCTCAAGCGGCTGAAGCGCATCGAGGGCCAGGCGCGCGGCCTGCAGAACATGGTCGACGAGGAGAAGTACTGCATCGACATCCTCACCCAGATCTCGGCGGTCACGAGCGCACTCGAGTCGGTCGCGCTCGGCCTTCTCGAGGAGCACCTCGCGCACTGCGTGGTCGAGGCCGTGGCCGAGGGCGGCGACGTCGCCGACGCGAAGCTCAAGGAGGCCTCCGCGGCCATCGCCCGGCTCGTGCGCTCCTGAGCCGGGCCATCCGGTCTTTCAGCGCCGCTTCAGTTCGGCCCCAGTAGGTTGGGTGGCATGAGCCTGGCCCCTGCCGACCCATCCTTCCTCCTCCTCAGCGCAGCCTCCGACTCCCCCGGTGGGGAGGGCGGCGGCGGTGGCGCATCCGGCGACTCGAGTCTCGGCGCCGTCGGCGACTGGGTCGTGGGGCTCATGGAGACCCTCGGCGCTCCCGGTGCCGGCATCGCGGTGGCCGTCGAGAACCTGTTCCCGCCCATCCCGAGCGAGATCATCCTGCCGCTCGCGGGCTTCGCGGCCAGCCGCGGCGACCTCAACCTCGTGGCGGCGATCGTCTTCACCACGCTCGGCTCCCTCATCGGCGCCCTCGCGCTCTACGGCATCGGCGCCTGGCTCGGCATCGACCGCATCAAGTGGATCGCGAAGAAGCTCCCCCTCGTCGACGTGTCCGACGTCGACAAGACCGAGGAGTGGTTCAAGAAGCACGGTTCGAAAGCGGTGTTCTTCGGCCGGATGCTGCCGATCTTCCGCAGCCTGATCTCGATCCCGGCGGGCATCGAACGGATGCCGGTGTGGAAGTTCGCGCTGCTCACCACCGCCGGCAGCCTGATCTGGAACACGATCTTCATCCTCGCGGGCTTCTGGCTCGGCGAGCAGTGGCACATCGTGGAGCAGTACGCCGACATCCTGAAGTACGTCGTGATCGCTGTCGTCGTGGCGGCGGTCGGATGGTTCGTGATCAGCCGGGTGCGCAAGCACCGCTCGGGCCAGACGGACGGTATCGTCTGATCGACGACGATCGGGGGGATGCATGACGAGCGGTCACGCGGGGCTCCCGGATGTCGGTGGTGCGGGCGACGGCGATATCGCGGCGGCGGGCGGGGCGAGCACCTCGCTGTCGGGTGGTCGCTCGGATGCGCGGTCGGGTGAGCGTTCGTCCGGGCGCGAACGGATCCTGGGCCTCGACCTGGCGCGCTTCGTGGCGATCGCCGGGATGATGGCCACGCACACCTGGCTGTGGGCCGACTCGGTCGCGGGGGTGCACGTCGCGTCGACGGAGCAGTTCCAGGGGCGGGCGTCGGCGCTGTTCGCGGTGCTCGCGGGGGTGGGCGCGGCGCTCGCCACGCGCGCGCCGATCCGCGAAGGGCGGCCAGGTGCGGCTCGCCTGATGCTCGTGGGCCGCGGAGTCGCGCTCGTGGCGATCGGGCTCACGCTCACGCTCCTCGACATCCCGATCTTCGTCATCCTCGCCTACTACGGCGTGCTGTTCTGGTTCCTCGCGCTCGCGGTGACGTGGCCGCGGTGGGTGCTCGTGGCGGTCGGTGCACTAGTGGCGGTGGTGGCGCCGGTGGCGGTCTACCTCCTCGGCGAGGCGTTTCAGCTGACCGAGCGCGAGGCCTCGAACCCGAACTGGCTCTCGCTCGCCGATCCGCTCCCGGTGCTCCGGGGGCTGCTCGTCACGGGCACGTATCCCGTGCTGATCTGGATCGCGTACGGCCTCGTCGGCATGGCCATCGGCCGTACGCTGCTCGCGGCGCGGGGCGGCACCGGCGCATCCGGCGCATCCGGTGGGCCGACAGGCCGGGTCGCCGCCCTGCGGGTCGTCGCGGCGAAGCTCACGGCGGTCGGCGCGGCGGTCTGGCTGGGCGGGATCGCCCTCGCCGCTCTCGCGCAGGGTCCGCTCGGCGCCATGCGTGGCCTCGCCACCGAGCTAGGCATCTCGGAGGAGCAGGCGCTCGGCCTCCTCACCGACCCGGGCTCAGGCCGGCCGCTCCCCGGTTCGCCCTGGATGCTCGCGGCCTCTGCCGCCCACACCGGAACGACCTTCGACCTCCTCCTCACCATCGGATCCTCCACCACCGTCATCGGCCTGCTCGTCCTCCTCGGCACGGTGCTCGCCCCGCTTGCGCGACGCATCCTGTCGCCCGTGCTCGGTGCCGGGGCGGCTCCCCTCACCGTCTACTCGGCGCACGTGCTGCTCGTCGGCACGGTCACCCTCGTGATGCTCGGCAAGCCCTATGGCGAGCTCACCTGGCAGGAGTACGTGGTGCTCGACACCCCCTGGTTCCTCTCGAGCTGGGGCTTCTGGGTCGCGAACATCCTGGTGGCGCTGCTGATCGGCTCGTTCCTGACCTTCCTCGGCCGGCGCGGGCCGCTCGAGACCCTCGTCACCTGGGCGGGCCGCCTCTCCGCCCGCCTCGTGCGGTGGCCGCCACGAGCGGATGCGCGGGGCTGGACCGCGCCCTCGGAATAAACCGCCCGCGGCCGCGTTGCACAGAAGCGGACCGCGGTCCGATTCCACCTCTGCCCGATGGCGTGCAGCACATCACCCGTCTTCCGGAGGCCATCATGAGCATCGTCGACACCCCGTCCCGCACCGCCGAGACCAGCACCCCCATCCACTCGACCCTCGCCGAGCGCTGGAGCCCGCGCTCCTTCGAGGCCACCGAGCCCCTCGACGAGAAGCGCCTCACGGCGGCGCTCGAAGCGGCACGCTGGGCCCCGTCGGCGAACAACTCGCAGCCGGCCCGCTTCATCGTGGCGCGGCGTGGCACCCAGGAGTTCGCGACGGTCGTGGAGAACCTGATGGGCTTCAACCAGGCCTGGGCGGATCGCGCCGGGGCGCTCGTGGTGGCGGTCGCCGAGACGGCGGGCGATGACGGCGCGCCCCGTCGCTGGGCGGAGTACGACCTCGGCCAGGCCATGGCCTACTTCACCGTCCAGGCCCACCACACCGGCCTGCACGTGCACCAGATGGGCGGCTTCGACGCCGCCGGCCTCGCGTCAGCCTTCGGCCTCCCGGCTCACCTGGTCCCCCTCACGGTGGCGGCCATCGGCACCCTCGCCTCCCCGGACGCCCTCCCCGACGACACCCTCCGAGCCCGCGAGCTCTCCCCCCGAACCCGCCTCCCCCTCAGCACCCTCCTCCTCCCCACCCCCTGACCCGCGGTTCGAAACCGCACCCGTGGCGGCATCCGGCCCTCTCAGGAGCGCGGATGCCGCCACATCTGCAAGCCTGAACGCGTCGGCTTCGGGGCGCCCGCAACGCAACGCGTGGCGGACAACGCCACTCGTGGCGGCAACCGAGGCGCATGTCGCACCGGTTGCCGCCACGTTGAGCGTCGTCCGCGTCGAGCGGGCTGAAAAGGCCTAGTCGGCCGCCACCGTCAGCGCGTCGCCGCCCGGCGCCACGTCGACCCGCACCGAGTCGCCGTCGCGCACGGTGCCGGCCAGCAGCGCCATCGCGAGCCGGTCGTCGATCTGCTTCTGCATGAGACGGCGCAGCGGCCGGGCCCCGTAGATGGGGTCGTAGCCGCGCTCGGCGAGCCAGGTGCGCGCATCCGGAGTCACCGCGAGCGAGAGCCGACGCGAGGCGAGACGCTGCGACAGCCGGTCGACGTAGAGCGACACGATCTGCGCCAGGTCCTCCTCGGTCAGCGCCTGGAACACCACGATGTCGTCGAGCCGGTTCACGAACTCCGGCTTGAAGGCCTGGCGCACCGCGGCCTGCACGAGCGTCTCCCGATCGGCCGGCGTCAGGGACGGGTCGACCAGGAACTGCGACCCGAGGTTCGACGTCAGGATCAGCAGCGTGTTGCGGAAGTCGACCGTGCGCCCCTGGCCGTCGGTCAGCCGGCCGTCGTCGAGCACCTGCAGCAGCACGTCGAAGACCTCGGGGTGCGCCTTCTCCACCTCGTCGAGCAGCACGACCGAGTAGGGCCGCCGCCGCACCGCCTCGGTGAGCTGGCCGCCCGACTCGTAGCCGACGTAGCCGGGAGGAGCACCGAGCAGCCGCGCCACCGAGTGCTTCTCGCCGTACTCCGACATGTCGATGCGGATGAGCGCCTTCTCGTCGTCGAAGAGGAATTCGGCGAGCGCCTTGGCCAGCTCGGTCTTGCCCACACCCGTGGGCCCGAGGAAGAGGAACGAGCCGGTCGGCCGCCCCTCCTCCGAGATGCCCGCACGCGAGCGCCGCACCGCGTCGGCGACGGCCTGCACGGCCGCCTTCTGCCCGATCAGCCGGCGCCCGAGCTCGCCCTCGAGGTGCAGCAGCTTCTCGGTCTCCCCCTGGGTGAGCCGGTCGACGGGGATGCCGGTCCAGGCCGCGATCACGGCCGCGATGTCATCCGAGCCCACCTGGTCGTTGACCATGCGCTCGATGCCGTCGGCGGCCACCTCGGCGGCCTCGGCCTCGGCGAGCGAGCGCTCGAGCAGCGGGATCTCGCCGTAGAGCAGGCGCGACGCCTTCTCGAGCTGGCCCTCGCGCTGAGCGCGCTCGGCCCGCATGCGCGCGCTGTCGAGCTTCTCCTTGAGCTCGCCCACGCGGTTGAGGGCGGCGCGCTCGCGGTCCCACCGCTCCTGCAGCTCGGCGAGCGTCGCCTGCCGCGACGCGAGGGTCTCGCGGAGGGCGGCGAGCCGCTCCTTCGACGCGTCGTCCTTCTCCTTCTTCAGCGCGAGCTCCTCGAGCTTCAGCCGGTCGACCCCGCGGCGCAGCTCGTCGATCTCGACGGGCGCCGAGTCGATCTCCATGCGCAGGCGCGAGGCCGCCTCGTCGATCAGGTCGATCGCCTTGTCCGGCAGCTGCCGGCCCGGGATGTAGCGGTTCGAGAGGGATGCCGCGGCCACGAGCGCCGAGTCGGCGATCGAGACCTTGTGGTGCGCCTCGTAGCGCTCCTTGAGCCCGCGGAGGATGGCGATGGTGTCCTCCACCGACGGCTCGCCCACGAACACCTGCTGGAAACGGCGCTCCATGGCCGCATCCTTCTCGATGAACTCGCGGTACTCGTCGAGCGTGGTCGCACCAATCAGCCGCAGCTCGCCTCGCGCGAGCATGGGCTTCAGCATGTTGGAGGCCGCGACCGACCCCTCGCCGCCGCCCGCACCCATGAGGGTGTGCAGCTCGTCGATGAACGTGATGATCTGGCCATCCGCGTCGTTGATCTCCTTGAGCACGGCCTTCAGCCGTTCCTCGAACTCGCCGCGGTACTTCGCACCGGCCACGAGGGCCGCGAGGTCGAGCGAGACGAGCTGCTTGCCCTTCAGCGAGTCGGCGACGTCTCCGGCCACGATGCGCTGGGCGAGACCCTCGACCACGGCGGTCTTGCCGACGCCCGGCTCGCCGATGAGCACCGGGTTGTTCTTGGTGCGGCGGGTCAGCACCTGACTGACCCGGCGGATCTCGGCGTCGCGGCCGATGACCGGGTCGAGCTTGCCGCTCGCCGCGATCTCCGTCAGGTTGACGCCGTACTGCTCGAGGGCGCTCTTCGCCTCGTCGCCGCTCGGGGTTCCCTGGTTGGTCGCCATTCTCGGTGTTTCCCTCTTCCTGGATGATGATCGGATGCCGCTCGAAGGGGCGGACTTCAAACTTGAGTTGACCTGACTCAAGTTTAGCAGAGCGGCGAACGTCCCACCAGTGTTGGGCGGGCGTTAAGACTCGGGTGGTACCTGTGGAAGCGTGGCACCGTTCCCTCCCCGCATCCGCCTGCTCGTCGGCATCGCGGGCGCGATCGCCATCACCCTCGGCTCCTACGGGGTCGGCTGGATCGCTCCGCTCTCCGGGCTGCACGACATCGCGGCGCTGTCGGCCCTCCGCGGGGCGCGCAGCACCGTGGTCGCGAGCGGCGTGCTCGTGGCGGGCGGCGCCGTGCTGCTGCTCGCGGCGTGGCTGTCGCTCGGCTTCGAGCTGATGAGGCGCGGCCGCCGACCCAGTTCCGGCGGCCCCCGCAGCAGCCGCCCGGCAGAGAGCACCGGCACCGCCCCGGTCGTCGTCTCCGCCGCCGCGTGGACACTCCCCCTCCTCTTCTCCCTCCCCCTCTTCAGCCGCGACATGTTCGCCTACCTCGCCCAGGGCCGCATCGTCGCCGCCGGTCTCAACCCCTATGAGAACGGCGTCTCGAGCATCCCGGGCTGGTTCGGCATCGGGGTCGACCCGCTCTGGGCCGACACCCCCACCCCCTACGGCCCCGTCTTCGTCTGGCTCGAGCGGATCGTGGCCGTCGCGACCGGCAGCCTGCCGAGCGAGGTCGGCGTGTTCGCCTTCCGGCTGATCGCGGTGGCGGGGCTCGCGCTCCTGGCCTACTTCGCGTGGCGGATCGCGCACCGGCGCGGGCGCGACGCCGCGGTCGTGCTGTGGCTGGTCGCCGCGAGCCCGCTCGTGCTGATGAACTTCGTGGTCGCCGGCCACAACGACTCCCTCATGCTCGGCCTCATCGCGGGCGGCGTCTTCTACGCCCTCGACCGCCGGCCGGTGCTCGGCGCCGTGCTCATCGCCCTCGCCATCGGCGTGAAGCCCATCGCCGTGATCGCCCTGCCGATCGTCGGCATCATCTGGGCGGTGGATGCGACGCGGGCCGCCCGAGAGTCACGCGCGTCGCGCACGCCAGGCACCAGCGTCGGCACCGGCACCGGCGTTGGCACGGGCACCGGCACCGCCACAGCTCCCGCCGGCCCCGCCCTCCCCGCGTGGGGCCCGCTCATCCGCCGCTGGGCCGCCGTCACCGGCATCGCCCTCGGCGGCATCGCGGTGCTCGGCTTCGCCCTCGGCGTCGGCGTGGGCTGGATCGCCGCGCTGTCGACCCCCGCCACCATCTCGTCCTGGTACGCCCCCGCGAACATCCTGGGCGTCACCCTCGGGGGCTTCGCGAACGCGGTGGGCGTCGACGGCGAGATCGTGCAGGCGGTCGTGAAGATCGCCCTGCTCGCGGCCGGATGCGCCGTGGCCGCCGCCGCGCTCATCACCCGGCGCGGGGTCGACCCGCTCTGGCTGCTCCTCATCTGCTTCGCCGCGATCACCCTCGTCTCCCCCGTCATCCACCCCTGGTACGCCCTCTGGCTGCTCGCGTTCCTGGCGCTCGCGGGTCTCGACGGCATCCGTCGCATCCGTCTCGCCGTCTACGGCACTGCCTTCTTCATGCTCATCGGTCTCGCCGAGCCGCTCGACCTCGTGCAGCGCATGGACGGCGGGCGACTCATCCCGAGCGCCGTCATCGCCACCTCGCTCGTGGGCATCGCGGGTGTGCTGCTCCTCGCGGAGGCGGTCTACGCCCGCAGCCGCTCCGGGCGCGCCCTCGCACTGGTGCGAACGGGCCGGAAGCCCGCCACCGCGGGGTTCAGCGCTTCGTCGACACCATGAGCGTGAACTTGGCGTTGCGGTCGACCTGACGGGTGGGCCCGACCGCCCGCTGCAGCGCGGCGCGGTAGGCGAGGTGGGAGTTGAACACGGTCCACAGCTCGCCCCCGGGCCGGAGCACCCGGCCGGCCGCCTCGAAGAGCTTGAGGGCGATGCCGGCGTGCACCGTGGACCCCACGTGGAACGGCGGGTTCAGCAGCACGGCGTCGGCGCTCGCGTCGCCGAACGTGCTCAGCGCGTCGTCGCGCACGACCTCCACGGGGCCGCCGGGGCGTGCGGCTCCGGCCCCGAAACCCGGGGCACCGGATGCGCCGAGCCCGTTCGCCTCCATCGTCGCCGTGGCGGAGGCGACGGCCGACGCGGACTGGTCGGAGGCGACCACCCGGAGCGCCGGTCGCCGAAGCGCCATCGAGGCCGCGAGCACACCCGTGCCGCAGCCGAGGTCGACGACCGTGTCCGCCCGCGGGGCCACGGCGTCGAGGTGGTTGAGCAGCAGACGGGTGCCGATGTCGATCCGGGTGCCGGCGAACGCGCCGCCCACGGCCGCGACCCAGAGCCCGGCGTCCTCGTGCCGCTCGCGCCGCACGGGGGCGGGAGCGATGTCGTCGCGCCGCCCCGAGGCCACGAGCACGCGCGACTTCTGCCGGGCGAGCGAGGCGGTGACCGAGGTGAACGAGGCTTCGAGCACCTCGTTCATGCCCGTGGTCATGTGCTTGACGCGGCCGCCCGCGTAGACCACGACATCCGGATGCGCGTACGCGGCCACCGCGCGCGCGATGTCGTCGAGCTCGGCGAGGCTCCGCGGCAGCTGCAGCAGCACCACGGTGGCGCCCTCGAGCAGCTCGCGCCCGAGCGGGAGGCTGCGGTAGCGGCCGCTGAGGTCGACGCTCGCGGCCCGACGCGCGTTGGCGGCGAGCGCGAGCTCGCCCGCGAGCGGATCCTGGCGCACCCGGATGCCGTGCAGGTCGAGCACCGCCGCGGCCCCCAGGGTGAGGGCGCCGTAGTGGTCGCCGATCACGACGACCCGGCCGGGCTCGTCGGCCGTGGCCTCGAGGTCGTCGGCGGCCGTGTCGAGGATGAGCCGGTCGCTCGCGTCGGAGGCGAACAGGTTGTCGGCTTCGACATCGGGATACCGGCGGAGGGCCTCGAAGGAGAAGTCGGTCACCCCTCAACCGTACGCGCTGCCCCCGCACCGCTCCGAACCGGATGGCGGTGGGACCGCAGGAACGACCCGCCGGCCACGAGCGATGCGGAGACGGCGACCGTCATCGTCGCGACGCCCTGCAGCGCCGTCGCCGCCAGCAGCACTGGCTCGAGGGCCGCCCCGGACCACAGCCTCGCGATGGTCAGCTGCGCGGCCACGACCGCTCCGAACCATACGATCACGCCGGACACGGATGTGATGACGAGGGTCGACCCGGTGGTCCACCAGGTGATCGCAGCCGCTCGAGGCACCGAGCGCCGGTGCAGCACGAGGTAGCCGCACACCCACGACGCGACGAGAGCCAGGAGCGCGGCCGTGCCGGCGAGGAGGAGCTCGAGCAGGGAGATGGTCATCAGGTGCACGATCGTCCAGCCGACAGCTGCGGGACCGATCGTGAGGATCGCCCCCTGCACGACTCCGGCGAGCAGGACGACGCCGCGCCACTTCGACGTGGTCTGAGCTTTCGTCATGTTGGCATGATCCGGCACGGGTGCGCCGGTGTCAACGCGCCGAAGCGTGCGGCGGGGGGCGCGCGCAGCGGCCGGGGCGGGCGCGCGGGCGGAGCGCAGCGGGCGGAGCGCAGCATGCAGCGTGCAGCGGGCGGAGCACACCGGCCG